>JAEUJT010000351.1 GCA_016793525.1 Archangium sp.
GGGAGGGAATCGCCAGCGGCATGGTGGCCGACGCGCCGTTGGGTGACTCGATGCCAACCGAGGCGGTGATGGTGGCGCCGGAGCCGATCATCGTGCCGTAGAAGAACTCGATCACGCCGTTTTCCCAGAGGCGAATCTGGAAGTTCAGGGTGTACGCGCCGAAAGCACGGTTCCAGTCGCGCCACTCGATGGCCTTGCCAGCGCCGTTGGGGCCAGAAACCGCCTGCTGCCGCACCGCGCTGGTGGGGTTGTTGCCGTTCAGATCGTCCCAAAACGGAGCCAGCACCGCGTTCGGCTCGGTCACCGTCGGCAGCGTCACGTTGGAGAGAAAATCGGCGTTCGGGTCGGCCGACGGCTCGAAGAAAGCCATGCCGTTCGCCGAGACGATCAGCTGCGTGTACGTGCGCGTGTAGTAGGGAAAATTGAAGCCCAGCGCGACCGTGGCGCGGCCGCGATCATTCGGCTCTCCGGTCGAGGCCACCAGCGTCACGGGCGACGACGTGGTCAGCGAGGGGTACGGCACGCCGGCCTGCGGCGCCGCCACATATTGAGCCAAGGCAGAGCTGGCGGTCATCGCCAACACCAGCCCCGTGAAGAAGTGTCGTCTCACGCGCGTCACCGTTCGGTCGTATATACCGAGGTCATCATGTTTCTGCGGGTTCTCGTCGCCGTTACCTTCTTGGCAGGGCCGACGGCGCCGCGCAGCCCGTCACACCAGGCGCTGCGAGAACAGTGCCTGGTGCATGCCGCGGCGGTGAAAAACCCCTGGGCGCTGTCCCACGGCATCACCGGCCTGGGTGCCACTTTTCTCGCGGCCGACGGGCGTAAGGCGAGCGACGTGGTGGTGGGCGACTTTCTCCTCCGCAACGTGCTGCCCGATGGTGGCGTCGGGGTGGGCAGCCCCTACGGGTTCGCGACCTACGCGCCAGACGGAACGCCGATCGAGCCCCACCCCAACCTTCACGTCAAAACCTTCGTCATGGCGGGGCTCGCTCCGTCGACGCGCTTCACCACGCCGTGGAAGCAGTCGGTCACCTTGCAGCAACTGATCGACGGGGTGAAGCGCGGGTACCGGCACGTGCCGTCGAACGCCGAGTACTGGCACGACGTGGCGTGGACACTCGACGCGCTCTCGCAGACCACCAAACCCGGAGGCACCGTCGCCACCGACGCCGGCCCCGTCTCCATCGACACGGTGATGAACGACGCGCTGGCCGAGCTCGAGGCGGAGACGGCTGATCTGAAGGCGGGGCTCGCGAAGGGGCTCCCGCAGGTCGATAAGCGCAAACAGGGCGTGTACGCGCATTCCTGCGGTGGGCTCCATTTCGTGCAAGCGGTGCTCGGGTGGGCGCGCTTCCCCCAGGTGCGCAAGGCGTGGGGCCCGCGGGTCGAGGCGCAGATCGACATTCTCTTCTACCGGCTCGGGTCCGAGGCCCGGCAGTACGAGGCGGCGCTCCAACAGCTGCCTCAGTACAAGCTGCAGCTGTTGACCCAGCAGCTGAAGTTCTACGGGCACTTCCTCGAGACAACCGCGCGGCTGAAGACCGACCTCGGGTGGAAGCCGACCGAGCTGCAGCTGATCTCGGTCAACACCGCCAAGGCGTACCTCGACGCGACGGTGCGCGAGCTCCAGGCGATGAAGGCCTTCGAGAACATGGCGTCGATCGAGAAGACCCAGCGCCAGGTGTATTTGGATCTGATCGGCGATGCCTGCCACGCGACGCACGGCCTCGATGGCTGGCGCTGAAAACTCCCCATGAACTTCTTTGAAGTGTTGGCGCACCAAGCGCTCGAGGCGAAGACGCCGTTTCTGTGGCTGGCGGTGGTGGCGGCGCTGGTGGCGGCCCGGCTCTCGCGACACGCGGTGCGGTTCAAGGCGCTCGTCTTCTTCGCGGTGATGCACCACCTGCTGCTGCTCATCGGTGCGGCGCTGAGCGCGGGGGGCAGCCCCATGGCCGAAGCCTTCGAGGTGCCCGCCCTCGTCAGCGGCGGCGTGGCCTTCGTGGGCGCCGTCGGCGTGGTGGTGTTCGAGCTCGCGCTGCCTCGCATGAGGTTGTCGGTGCCGCCCATCGTGCAAGACGTCGTGGTGGCCGTGGTGTCGATTCTCACCGCGGTGGTGGTGGCCAGCCGGGCGGGCGTCAACCTCTCAGGCATCATCGCCACCAGCGCGGTGATCACGGCGGTGCTCGGCTTCTCGCTCCAAGACGTGATCGCAAGCGTGGCCAGCGGCCTCGCCCTGCAGATGGACTCCTCGATGGAGGTCGGCGACTGGGTCCAAGTGGGCGACGTGCGCGGCAGAGTGAGCGACATTCGCTGGCGCTTCACCGCCATCGAGACCCGCAACTGGGAGACGGTGCTGGTGCCCAACTTCGTCGTGCTCCGCAGCCCGGTCACCGTGCTCGGCAAGCGAACCGGGCACCCGCAGCTCTGGCGACGGAGCGTGACCTTCAGCGTGGGCTTCAACGTGCCTCCGACCGACGTGATCGACGTGGTGCAAGGCGCGGTGCGCGGAGCGGGGCTGGCCAATGTCGCCGCCGAGCCGCCGCCTTCGGTCATCGTCGCCAATCTCGACGGGTCGGCGTGCTCGTATCGGGTGCGCTACTGGCTGAAGGACTTCGCGGCCGATGATCCAACCGACTCCGAGGTGCTCACCCGGGTGTACTTCGCGCTGCAGCGCGCGGGGCTCGAGCTGTCGCTGCCGACCCAGGCCGTTCATGTGACGGAGGAAAGCGAGGAGCGCCAGTCGGTAAAGACCCAGCGTCAGGTCGAGCGCCGGCGCGCGCTGCTCGACGCCGTGCCGCTGTTCTCTGCGCTGTCGCCCGAGGAACGGGTCGAGCTCGCGCGATCACTCAAATACGCGCCGTTCACCCGCGGCGAGGTGATGACGAAGCAAGGCGCCGAGGCCCATTGGCTGTACCTGATCGAAGAAGGCACGGCGTCGGTGCGGG
>JAEUJT010000429.1 GCA_016793525.1 Archangium sp.
GCGCTCGTGGCCTGGGCGCTCGCGGAGAACCCTCGGCGGTGGCTCCCACCGACCGCGGGCGCGTTGCTCGTACCGTGCCTCCTGCTGGTGCCGACCTTCCTCACCGCGCTGACGACGTTCACCTCGAGCGGCGGCGGCGCGGAGACCACCTACGACGCGATGTCGCACCTCAATTGGTTCTTCAAAAACCAGCGCCACGAAGGCCAGCTCGGCGTCGCGCTTCCGTTGGCCGTCACGGCGCTGCTGCTCGCGACCTGGTGGCTCAACCGCCACGCGGAGCCTCGCGGGCCTGCGGCGGCGGTCTTCGCGCTGGTGGTGCTCTACCTGTTCGCCCCGAAGACGCTGTCGGGCAGTTGGCTGTTCGCGATGCGCTTCCCGGGCCTCATCGCGCTGCTGGTGCTCTGCGTCGCCGACGTCACGCGGCTTCCACGGCTGGTGCGCGGCGCGGTGTTGGTGGGCAGCGCCATCTCCCTCGTCGAGACGCTCGCCTTTCACCACCACTTCGCGCGCGCCGTCGACGGGCTCGAGGTCGTCACCGCGGCACCTCCGTCGGGCATCCATGGGTACCTCTCGGTGCAGGGCGCCGGCGTGCTCGAGAGCCGAAACGTCTACGCGGAGCACCTCGGCCAGTGGTGGACCGCGCGGCACGGCGGCGTCGGGCACAACTTCTTCGCCGACACGGCGCGCTACCCAGTTCGGTTTCGGCCCGGCGTCCACCTCGCCGAGCGCGTGGAGAACGACCCAGACGCCTTCGACACCGTGCTGGTGTTCGGCGACGAGCCGCTCCCGGCCTTCATGGCCTCGTGGCACCTGGAGCAGCAGGCCGGGCGGTGGCGGCGGCTCAGCCGAGGTGCGGCGCGATGACGCCAGCGAGCCAGCTCATGAACACCCGCACCCGCTGAGGCACCGCGCGGGCGTACCCGTGCACGAGCGACACCACGAGCGGAGCGCTGGTCAGCTCCGGCAGCACCTCGACCAACGCGCCGCTCACCAGCGCCGGCGCCACCGACAACCGCGGTGCCTGAATGATGCCGAAGCCGGCGAGACAGGCGGCGTAGTACGCGTCGACGTTGTTCACCGTCACCACCGCGCGCATGGGGAGGTCGCGGTATTTCGGCCCATCGCGGTACTCGAAGGCCGGCGGCTCGCCGTCGAGTCGGCTCGAGTAGTGCACCACCTGGTGGCGCTCGAGGTCGGCCAGCGTCTTCGGCGCTCCGAAGCGGGCCACGTACCCAGCGCTGGCGCAGTTCATCATCGTCATCGCGCCCAGGCGTTTCACCACCAGCGAAGAATCGGCCAGCGCGCCGACGCGCAACACACAGTCGAAGCCCTCGCGCAGCACGTCGACGCGCCGGTCGGTGGTGCTCAGCTGCACCTCGAGCAGCGGGTGCTGGGCCAGGAACTCCGGCAACCGGGGGATGACGCGGTCTCTCGCCATGTTCACTGGCAGGTCGACGCGCAGCCGACCCTTCACGTTGCTGGGCGCGCGGAACATGGTCGAGAGCGACTCCGCGTCTTGCGCGAAGCGCTCGGCCCGGGAGAGAAACTGCTCGCCGTCTGACGTGAGGCGCACCGTGCGCGTCGAGCGCTGCAGCAGCCGGCACCCGAGCTCCACCTCGAGCGACTGAATCAACACCGACACCCGCGACTTCGAGAGCCCCAGCTGAGCGGCCGCCCGGGTGAAGCTGCTCACCTCGGCCACCTTGAGAAATGCGCGCACGGCGTCGAGCTCGAGCCCCATTGTCCTCTTTTTCGAAACAGTGTGTCGAAAGTCAACCACTCCCGCGAGGGCGACGTGGTCCGTATGAATGCGTCATGACCAACACACCCATCGCACTCATCACCGGCGGTTCCCGCGGCCTCGGCAAGAGCATGGCGGAGCATCTCGCCACCCACGGCGTCGACGTCATCGTCACCTACCACTCCGCCGAGGCGGAGGCGGCGCAGGTGGTTCGCACCATCGAGGGAAAGGGCCGAAAGGCGGTCGCGCTGCGGCTCGACGTGCGGGCCACCGACGGCTTCGGCGCCTTCGTCACCCGCGTCTCGGCCGCGCTGGAGAAGACCTGGCAGCGCACCCAGCTCAACTTCGTGGTGAACAACGCAGGCACGGCCGTGCACGCCTCGTTCGCTGAGACCACGGAGGCGCAGTTCGACGAGATGGTGAACGTGCACCTCAAGAGCACCTTCTTCCTCACCCAGAAGTTGCTCCCGCTGGTGGCCGACGGTGGCCGGGTGCTGAACATGTCGACCGGTTTGGCGCGCTTCACCAAGCCTGGCTACGCGGCCTACGCGACGATGAAAGGCGGCGTGGAGACGCTCACCCGCTACATGGCGCTGGAGCTCGCGGCGCGAAAAATCACCGTCAACGTGATTGCACCCGGTGCCATCGCCACCGATTTCGCCGGCGGGCTGGTGCGCGACAACCCCGCGGTGAACACGTTGGTGGCGTCGACGGTGGCGCTCGGTCGGGTGGGTGAAGCCGACGACATCGGCGCAGCGGTGGCGGCGCTGCTCTCGCCCGAGCTGGCCTTCATGACCGCGCAGCGCATCGAGGTGTCGGGCGGCACGTCGCTCTGACCACCCAGCCTACGGGCGGCCCGCGCCGAGCTGCTGCAGCCGCCACGCGTCGAGCGCGAGGGCGGTCACCGTCTTCGAGCTGGGAGCGCCACGTTCCACCAGCACCCGCTCGGCCGCCTGAAACCACTCCCGGCCCACACGGTCGACCGCGCGGCCAGGCGTGAAGCGGTAGGGGAATGGCCCCGGGCCTTGCGGGCGCTTCACCAGCTCGCTGACGGCCCAGGCCGACTCTGCGAGCTCGTGCAGCTCGACGCTCTTCTGAACTCGGAGCGCCAGGTCGGCCTGCGCCAAGAAGCGCGACTCCGTGAGGGCGACAGCGGTGCTGAACGAGCGCCCAGAAGACTCCGCGCGCCCGTCCCACCAGCCGTCGCGCACGGCCTCGGAGTGGTACTCCGACTCCAGCAGCCGGCGGCGCTCGTCGCCGGTGAGGCGAGCCGCGACGCGCTCGAGCGACTCGACGGGAATGTCGCCCCACACCGCGCCCCACCGCGTCGACTTCGACAGAAAATACGAGCCGGTGAAGCGCGTACCGTCGTCGGAGCGCGTCAGCCCCAGCGTCAACACCAGGCCTCCACCCACCCGCTTCGCGAACACGCCCGGCGCATCGTCGAAGCTGCTGGGAAACGTGGTGTACCCAAGCTCGGTCAACGCCGGGCCGAGGTGCGCTTCGAGCTCGGCACGGGTCAAGGGGATCACAGCTTCTCTTCTTACTGCCGGGGCTCGGCCGGCGCGAGGTGAGGTCGAGCAGCCTCGGTGAACGCCAGGGCGCTACGGCTTCGCGGCCACCAGCGACACCAGGTAGTACCTGTCACCGAGCTGCCGGGTCACGGCGTCGACCGCGGCGCGGCGCGATGACTCGTCATCGAAGCGAACGGCGCCTTCGCGGTACTGGCGCTCATCGGCCAACGTCGCCAACGCGCGGTCGAACACGTCGTCGACACCGGAGCCGCCCAACGCCGCCACCACCGGAGCGCCCGGGTACCTGCCCAGCACCTCGAGCGCGAGCCGGCAGGCCGTCGACGCGCACTCCACCGAGGAGGTGGTGGGCTTGGCGGAGAAGGTCCACACCCCGTCGCGAAGCGCCGCAGCCGAGGCGTCGAATTGGCTCGCGAGCTGGTGCATCGCCTGCAGCTCTCCGTCGCCGGGCATGCCCTCGCGAGGGCCACAGGCCACCGCCACCACGAAGGTGCGCGCGCGCACCGCCGCAACACTGACGCCGCTCGAGCCGCCGAGGGGCCGTCGTTGCGAGGTGCCGACCACGCCGATGCCCCGGAGCAACGCTTCGCACTCACCGCCGGTCTGCGGGCGCGCGGAGGGCGCCGGCTCCATCATCGCCGCCACCACGTCAGAGAGCGCCTTGGGGACCTCGCCGTTGATGTCGCTCACCGGCAACGCGGTGGCGCCTTCGATGGCCACGTCGACGCCCGGAACCAACTTGCGGCCGGTGAGGCACACGTACAGCACGCACCCCAGCGCGTACACGTCAGCGGCGGGGCTCAGGTTGCGCTCCCGCCGCGCTTGCTCCGGAGACATGTACCCCATCGAGCCGAGCGCGAAGCCGGTGCGGGTGAGGTGCTCGTCGTCGACGCTGGGCTTCACCAACCCGAAGTCGACCAAGATGGCGGGCTCCACGGCGATCGACGGCACCATCACGTTCGACGGCTTCACGTCGCGGTGCACCAGGCCTGCGCGGTGGAGCGCTCCCAGCGCGCTCGCCACCTGCACGCCCACCCGCACCGTCTCGTCGATGGTGAGCCCTTCGCGGCGCACGCGGCGGCTGAGCGGCACGCCTTCGACGAAGGCCATGGCCAGGTACAGCCCGCCGTCGTACGCGCCGTGAGCGACGTAGCGCACGATGTTGGGGTGGGAGATTTCGCGTAAGCGGTCGGCCTCGCGCTGGAACCGGCCCATCGATTCGGTGTCGTCAGACAGCGCGAGCGCCTTGAGCGCCACCGCTTTGCCCGACTGGTTGTCGAGGGCGCGAAAGACGGTGCCCATACCTCCGGCGGCGACCTTCGAGAGGACGAGGAAACGGCCGTCGACGAGTGAATCAACCTGCATCGCGTCTCCCCCCGGAGCGCTAGGTGCTGGCCGCGAGGCGCATACCCACCACCCGCAGCACCACCGCCAACACACCGCCGCCGAGCCACCCCGCGAGAATCGGGCCCTTGAAGCGGTGCTCGAACTGCGAAAACCCGTACACGAATTGGTACACGGGAATGAGCAGCACCATCACGCCGGTGCCGAGGCTGCGGCCGAACGCGTGCACCAGCACCATGACGAAACAGACCACGCAGACGAGTTGCAAAACGAGCCCGAGCAGCACCAGCGCCATCACGTCGCCTTACCCGCTTTCGACGCCCGGCACGAGCGCTGTCATTGACCGCCGCGGTCTGGTTGGTTCAGCCGCGAATGTTCAGCGTCTCTGACTCCAGCTCGAGCGGTATCGGCACCATCAGCCTCCATGACGAAACAGCCGGCTCGCGCGCCACCATCGCTCCCTCGCGCGGGGCCCTCACCACCTCGTTTTTCGCGCTCGGCCAGGAGTGGCTTTTTCTCGACCAGGCCACCTTCGCCGACCCGTCGCAGAACGTACGCGGCGGCGTGCCCGTGCTCTTCCCGTCTCCGGGCAAGCTGGAGAACGACCGGTATGCGCGCGGCTCGATGAAGCAGCACGGCTTCGCCCGCACCAGCGCGTTTCGCGAGGTGGGTCGAGGGAGCGACAGCGCAGCGTGGGTGGAGCTCGAGCTGGTCGACTCCGACTCGACGCGCGCGCAGTACCCCTGGCGCTTCTCCGTGCGGCTCCGGTTTTCACTGCGAGGTGCGCAGCTCTCACTCGACGCGCAGGTCGAAAACCGAGGTTCGGAGCCGATGCCCTTCGCGCTCGGGTACCACCCGTACTTCGCTGTGCCGGTGGCCGATAAGGCGCGCAGCCGAATACCCACCCGGGCCACCCGGGCGTGGGACAACGTGAAGAAGGCGAACGTCGACGTCGCCTCAGTCGACCTCGCGAGCGGAGAGGTCGACTTGCACCTGCTCGACCACGGCTCCCCCGACGCCAGCCTCGAGACGCCGACGGGCACGCTGACGATGCGCGGGCCGTTCTCCCGCTGGGTCATCTGGACCTTGCCGTCGCGCGACTTCGTCTGCCTCGAGCCGTGGACTGCGCCGGGCAACGCGCTCAACTCAGGAGAGGGGCTCACGATGCTCGCACCGGGAGCGACCTCTCACTTCGGCCTCACCTTCACCGCGAGCGGGGTCGCCGCGGAGCGCTGACCTTTTTGGCGCGCACGAGCGCGACTTTCTCTCGGCGCGTCAGCTGCTTGAGCTTGGCCTCGAGCGACAGCGCGCGAGACTGGTCTT
>JAEUJT010000040.1 GCA_016793525.1 Archangium sp.
CACCGGTGCTTCACCGCGATCTTCCACACCGGCGCGGGCGCGCGCTGCACTCACCGCTGGGTACCCTCCACCCGCAGGGTGGTGACCTGGTCGCGCAGCTCGGTGACGCGGGTGCCGAGGCTGACCATGGCCTGCGACACGCGCTGCACCGCCGCCTGATTCTGGCGCGCGACGACGCTGATGTTCTCGACCGCCTTGAGCACCTGCTCGCCACCGGTGCGCACCTGCACGGTGGCATCGGCGACCTGGCGCGTGCGCGATGACATGCGTTCGACCACCTTGACGACATCGGTCGATCCAGACGCCTGGGCCGCGGCGCTCTGTGAGAGCAGCTGGGAGAGGCCCTGCAGCTGCTCGACCTCGCTCTTCAGGTTCCCCGCGGAGCGCGCCTGGTCACCGACCGCGCCGGTGGCCTTCGACAGCAACGTGCTGGCGCGTCGCACCGACTCGACCACCTTGCGCATGCGGCCGCCGGTCTCCGCCAACAAGCGCGTGCCTTCGCTCGTGCGCTCGGCGTTCTGCCGCGCGAGGCGCACCGTCGCGTCGGTCTCTTCGCGGATGCTCCCGACGAGCACCGCCACCTCCTTCGCCGCGCCCACCGCCCGCTCCGCCAGCTTGCGCACCTCATCGGCCACCACCGCGAAGCCGCGACCGCTCTCTCCCGCGCGCGCGGCCTCGATGGCGGCATTGAGCGCCAGGAGGTTCGTCTGGTCGGCGATCTCCGCCATGGTCTCGACGACGGTGCTGATCTGCCGAGAGCGTTGCCCGAGCACCTCGAAGGCCTGGCTCGCGGCGGTCGACGCCTCACCCACCGCGACCACCTGGCGAATAGACACCTCGAGCGCCGCGCCGCCGGTCTCTGCCTCGGTGTTGATTTCTCCGGTGAAGGCCTCGACGTTGCGCAGGTCGACCGAGGTGGACTCGGCGCTGGTGACGACCCCCTCCACGGTGCGGGCGGCGCGGTCGAGCGCGCGGTGCAGCTCCTGCGCGGCCCGGAGCACACCATCGGCCGTGGCGCCAATTTGCTTCGCCGAGCTCGAGGCGGCGGCGCTGTCGTCTGCGAGGTCGAGCGCGTTGCGGCTGACGCTTTGAATCTGCGCGGCGATCTCCTCCATCGCGGTCGAGGTCTCCTCGGTGGCGGCGCTCTGCTGCTGGGCGCCGTCGGCCATCTCCTCGGTCGCGGCGGTCACCGACGCGGTGGTGCCCGACACCTCCTGCGCGTGGCCCTTGAGGCGAATGATCATCTCGCTCAGTCGCTCGCGCATGCGGTTGAAGTTGTCGGCGAGCGTGCGCAGCTCGACGTCTTCGGGGAGCGACACCTGCTGACGCAAGTCGCCATCGGCCATGAGCTTCGAGGCGGCGTTGAGCGCCTCGAGCGGGCGAATGATCTGCCCCGCGATGAGCAGGCTCGCGGCGAAGGCCAGCAGCAGCGCCAGCGGAATCGCCACCGAAAAACCCGAGAGCGTGGCCTTCTTCACCTCGAAGACGTCGTTCTGCGCGGCGAGGTGGGCGGC
The DNA here is from genome assembly GCA_016793525.1 of Archangium sp. The sequence continues at coordinate 1,515 of JAEUJT010000040.1, forward strand.
CCATGCATCGTTGTGCAGCGCGTGCACCGCCTGCGCGGCGGCGACCTTCACCCCACGGTCGGCCCCCGACTCAGCGGCCTGCCGCACCGCGCGGTCGAGCTCGCGCACCCGCGCCTCGAACGGCGTCTCTCGGCTCGCCGTCACCAGGGCGTCGAGCGCGGCGAGCACTTCACCCCCAGCCGGAGCTTCGGCCTGCGCCAGCAGCCGGTCGAGCGACGAAAGCTGGTGGATCTGCGTCAGCAGCGTGTTGCTGCGCGCGAGAATCTTCTCGGTGGCCGACATCGACCAGCCCATGAGCATCCCGAAGACGACGGGAAGCATGAACAGGTTGGCGGCGAAACCGAGCCAGAGGCGCTTCTTCACGGACATCGTCATTGGGCAGACACCTCAGAAGGCGGGAGCAGCAGGAGCGCGTCGAGCTGCAGCAGCAGCACCACGCGGCCGTCGAGGTGGGTGACCCCGACGATGTAGTCGCTCATTCGAGTGCGCAGCTCCTCGGGCGGCGGCGCGATGTGGCTCCGCGGCACGCGTGTCACCCGCTGAACCGAGTCGACGAGCAGGCCGATCAACCGCTGCCGCGCCTCGGCCACCAGCACGCGCGAGGCGGGCGTCACGTCGCCCTGCGGGAGGCCGATGCGAGTGCGCACCTCGAGCACCGGGAGAATGCGCCCGCGCAGGTTCTGCACGCCGCGCACGTGTTCGGGTGCGTGGGGCACTCGGGTCAACGCGTGCACCCGCACCACCTCGCGCATGCGCTCGACCGGCACCGCGAACAGCTCGTCGGCGAGCGTGAAGCACATCAGCTGCATCGCCTCTTCGGGCACTGCGACGTCGGCCGGGGCCAGCTGCGCCACCTGGTCGATGAACGTCTCGAGGCGCCGCGGATCCGTCGTCGACGGGGCGGGGAGTTGATCGAGCACGTCTGACGCGAGGCCCGACGGCGGGAGCGGAGGCAGGCTCATGGGCGCAGCACTCCCGAGCGCGACACCGCGCGGCCGATGAGCACGTGCGGGTCGAGCTGCAGCACCACCCGCCCGTCAGACAAGAGCGCCGCGCCCGACGCCGGGCTGGCCCCGCGCACCGAGGCCTCGAGCGGGTGCACCACGAGGTCTTGCTGACCGACCAACCCATCGACCCGCAGCGCCGCGATCGAATCTCCGCGCAGCACCACGGCGTAGTCGCCGCCTTCGGCTCCGAGGCCCACCGAGGCGCGGCTCACCACCGGCACCAACCCCCCGCGGTGCTCGAGCGCCTCCCCGGTGCCGAGCCACCGCAACGCCGAGCGCCGGAGCCGGCTCGCCTCGACCACGCTCACCGCCGGCAGCGCGTACGTCTCGCCGCTCAGCTCGCACAGCACCGCCCGCTGCACGGCGATGGAGGCGGGCACGCGCAGCACAAAGCGGGTGCCGACGCCGCGCACCGACTCCACCGCCACGCTGCCGCCGATGTGGTGCAGGCTGCGGCGCACCACGTCGAGCCCCACGCCGCGCCCAGACGACGTCGACAGCGCCGCGGTGGAGAAGCCCGGCTCGAAGATGAGTGAGGCCGCTGGCTTCGCGGGGTTGAGCCCGAGCGCCTCGGCCTGGCGTCGAACGGCCGCCTCGTCGATGCCCGCGCCATCGTCGGCGACGCCGAGCTCGACCTCAGCCCCGCTCCGCCGCGCGGAGAGCGTCACCCGCCCCGTCGCCGGCTTGTACGCGCGCTGGCGGTTGGCGGCCGGCTCGAGCCCGTGCGCGACGGCGTTGCGCACCAGGTGCACGAGCGAGGTGGCGAGCAGGTCGAGCACCGCCTTGTCGAGCTCGACCTCGCCACCTTCGATGACCAGCACCGCCGGCTTTCCTTGGGCACGGCCCTCGTCGCGCACCAGGCGTTGGTAGCGACCGAACAGCTGGCCGACGGGCACCGAGCGCGCGCGCAGCACCTGCTCGTGGAGCACCCGCACCGACGCGTTCATTCGGTCGGCGAGCTCGCGCAGCCCACCGCTCGGGCCGCTCGTCACCGCCTGCCGCTGGAGCGCCGCGTTCTGCACCAGCAGGTCGCCCGCAGCCGCAACCAACGCGTCGAGGTGAGCGCGCGACACGCGAACTCCGTCTTCGAGCGAAGGCTCGGTCTCGACCTGCTCAGACGCGGCGAGCTCGCGCCCCTCGGCCAGCGCCACCACCGCCGCGCTCGGCTCGTTCACAGGCCGGCCCTGCGCGATGGCCAGCACCTCGTTGCGGAGCACGTCGACGAACGCGAGCAGCCGGCCCGCGAGCTCGGCGCTCACCGGCTCGGTGCCCGCGAGCCCCTCGAGCGCGTGCACCGCCGCTTGGAGCCCCACCGCGCCGACCAGCCCCGCGTTGCCCTTGAGCGTATGGAGCGAGCCCCGCACCTCGACCGACGCCGTTGCGCGGCGCGCCTCGGCCAGGTCACCCTCGAGCGCCAGGAGTCCCCGCTCGAGCTGTTCCACGTGCCCCACGGCTTCGGCGGCGAACTCCCCCGCGAGGGCGTCGAAGCTCATGATCGCGAGCCCCGAAGAGCTGGGGTGCTGGCGGCGATCATCTGGGTTCGGGCGGTCACGACGCCGAGACAGTCTCACCGGCAACAACGACGTGAAAATACCACGTTCGTGGTAAGAACCGTCATGAGACAATTATGACACAATTGAAACAATCGAGATTGTGGCAAGCGGCGCGACAGGCAGCGTCAGCCATGGTTCCCGCGGCGCTGTGGCGCGAGCAGCTGGCGGAGTCGGTTCGAGCGGCGATGTCGGCCCGCTTCGCCGCGGTGCTGACCTGCCCTCCAGGGGAATACCTCGAGGCGCAGATGGCGGTGGCGCCAGAGACCCACCGGCTTCTCCTCGAGCGGATCTTCATCGAGTTCCTGCCGCGCATCGAGACCGGCAACGACGGGTGGAAGCGCACCAGCGCGGCGCGCTCGAACGTCTACGCCCCGCTCGACGAGGCCGCGAACGTGGGTCTGGCGCGCGAGCTCCACGCGTCGATTCTCGCCCCCGAGGGCATCGGCGGCCTGGCCAACACCTTTCTCATCGACTCCGAGGGTCAGCTGCTGGGTTGGCTCACCGTGGGCGACGGGTGCAGCTCGGCGGAGCTCTTGGCTCGCGCTCAGGGGAACCTGGCCGAGGTCGCGCAGACGGCGACGGCGACGTTGGAGAACGCGCTCGCGCTCGCGGCGGCGTGTGGGGTGACGCGCTCCCGGCCAGATCGCCTGCTCGAGACCTTGACCAACCGGGAGCGACAGATTGTTCGCCTGGTGGCCGCCGGGTTGAGCGACGCGAACATCGCGGGGCGACTGGCCATCTCCGAGCAGACGGTGGGCACGCACCTGCGGCGCATCTACTCGAAGCTGTCGGTTCACTCGCGGGCGCAGCTGACGTCGCGGGCGGGCACGTTGGCGGCGCCGCGGCCCACGGTGGTCAACCCGTCGGGCGCTGCGCCAACCCCATGACGCGCAGCAGCTCGACCACCACGCGGGTCGAGAAGGGCTTGGTGAGGAACGCGTCGACGCCCTCTTTGCGGAAGCGCGCCTCGGCCCTGGGGTCGCCCGACATGCCAAGAATGCGAATGGCGGCGGTCTCGGGCATCTCTTTCATGCGGCGGAGGAACTCGAAACCGTCGAGCCCCTCCATCATCGCGTCGAGCAGCACCACGTCGGGGCGCCGCACACCGGTGAGCAGCAACCCGTGAGTGGCGTTTTCGGCGATGTCGACCTCGAGGCTCTGCTCGCGCTCGAGCAGCGCCTTCAAGCTGCGGAGGAACCCAGCGTCATCATCGATGACCAGCACGCGGGTGCGGCCGCTCGACGAAGGTGAGGTCAGCTTCAGCCCACGGCGCTTGATGAACGCGAGCGCGTCAGACTTCGCGACGCGGCGGTGATTCCCCGCGGTGCGGCGTGCGGGAATGAGGCCCTGGTCGATCCACCGGCGAATGGTGCTGACGCTCACCTCGGTCATCGCCGCGAGGTCGTGCGGCGAGAGCAGCGCGTTCTGGAGTTCGGTTGATTCCACAGCTGGCCCAAAGTGTATCGGCCATCCCAGGTCGTCCACAACGGTGGGCACGGGGTTACAATTCTCTACATCTCTCAATGCTCGTTTTGAAACCCTGTCGGGCGGTGCGAAACGCGCCGCCGCCCGCGGTTGACCCCTTCAGGACGGGTGACCTCAACGTCCAGCGCGCCCCGAGCGAACCGCAAAGGCCGTGCTAGACGACGCACGTGCGCTCCTTCCTCCAGCGGGTGAGGTACGTCGTGGCGGTGGCCTCAGTCGCCGCGTGCGGCTCGGGGGCGGCGATTGAAGAGGACGCGGGGACCACCGCTGATGCCGGGCGGCGGCGCGACGCGGGCATGGCCCCTGATGGAGGCGCACAGCACGACGGAGGCGCCTCGCTCGACGCGGGGGCCTTCGAGGCAGACTCCGGCGTTCCCCTCGACGCGGGCTCCCCGGTCGACGCCGGAGTCGACGCGGGGGCATCACTCGACGCGGGCGTGGTGGCCGACGGTGGATCCACGGTCGACTCGGGTGCGCCGCTCGACGGCGGTGGCTCCATGCCCGACGCCGGGGTCCCATCGGGAGTCGCCGCGGTCGGCCTCGCCGAATACGCCACCTTCTTCCTCGTGCCAGACGGAGGTCTCTTCGCCTTCGGCGGCGGCCAGAGCCTCGGAGAGCTCGGCATCGCCGACCCCAGCGCGTACACCGCGAAGAAGCTGGTCTTCGCGCCGGGCACGGTGGTGACCGACGTGGTCGGCGGGCTGCACCAGAGCCTCGCGCTCGACAGCACCGGCCACGTGTGGACGTGGGGGGTGTTCCTCTCCAATGGCATGCCGGGCGCGGGCTCACCCGACCGGGCCGTGCCGTTCCGAATCTCCCGAGACGCGCAGGGCCAGCCGTTCGACAACGTCGTGTTCATCTACGCGGGGCCTACGCTCAACGGGGCCATCAAAGCCGACGGGAGCTTGTGGCTGTGGGGCGACCTCGCGGGCGGCTCGCTCGCAAACGGCACTGCCGGCGGGTGGGCGGAGTACCCCACGCGCGTCACCCTGCCCGGCACGTCGGGAGCGAAGCAGTTCAGCCAAGGCGCTGTCGACGTCGCGCTGCTGCACGACGGCACGGTGCTCACCTGGGGTGGGAACGGCGGCTACCAGAGCCGGAGGAGCCTCGGCCTGACGTACGCCGGCATCGACTCGGTCGACTTCACGGTGCCGCAGCAAGTCACCTTCCCCTCCGACGCGGGCGTGATGACGTCGATGGCCATCAGCGGCTCCGGCGCGCAGCTGCTCATGAATGGCGCCGGCCAGCTCTACGGCTTCGGGTACCACGGCGAGCTGCTCGGCCAGGGCATCGGCGCGGCGAACGTCGCGGTCAACCTGCCCACCCCGAAGCGCATCGACGTCGACCTGGGCTTGCCGCTCCCAGCCACCGCCATCGCCGCCAGCTCGAGCGCCTTCTTCGTCATTCTCACCGACGGCTCCCTGTGGGCCTTCGGCGACGCAGCGCAGGGCGAGGTTGGCCACGGGCAGGAGCTCGACTGGGCGCAGCCGTACAACTGCGCGGCGACGAGCAGCTGCGGTGTCTCCAACACCGGCGGCGGCGGCGGCCCGTACAAGTGGAGCTGGGGCGTTGGCGAATTCATCGTGCTCGACGCGGTGCGCTTGGTGCCGTCGGTCTCGAGCTTTACCCGCGTCTTCACTGGCAACGCCGCGGCCTATTACGCGTACGCGCTCGACGCGCAGGGGCGGCTCTACTCGTGGGGCCGCAACAAGACGGGCAACCTGGGCAACGGCACGTTCCCCTTCTCCAGCACCCAAGCCGCCAACCTGCCCAACAGCTGGGACGTGCCGCTGGCGACGCGGGTGGATCCACTCCGCCTCACCAGCCACACCTGCGTGGAGTCGCCCTTCTGCGCGGCCTACCCCGCCGACTTCTCGTGCCAGCGCCGCAGCGTCGACGGCCTGTGCCCGTAGCGTCAGCTGCTCCCGCCGAGCGACGTCGGCTCCTGCGGCAGTGAGGTGGCGCGGAGGCTACTTCAGCACCTGGCGCTTCGACTGCACGGACAGGTTCTGCGCGTAGAACGACGACGTCTCCGCGGGGCCGAGGTACGCGTTGAGAATCACGTCGACCGTCGCCGCGCCGGCGGGAATCGCGGTGCCGGTGAGCTCGAGGTTGCCGTAGCTGCTCTGCGCCAGTCGGTCGGAGTCGTACGAGGCGAGCACCACCCCGTTCGGGTTGTTGAACACCAACCGGATGCGCGCGAACGACGTCGAGTCGGTGAAGGTGGCCGCCGCGAAGACGCGCGCGTCGACGAAATCACCCGCTTGGAACGACGGCACGGTGAAGCGCCGCACGATGCCGGTGTCGACCGGAGGCCGCTTCGACTGGTCGCCGCCCCAGGTGCTGTTCCACAGCGTCACCCAACCGCTGCCACTGCCAGCCGACATGACGAAGTAGTCGCCGCCGAACTCCGCCCAGCCGCTCGGCGTGCTGCTGCCGCTCGAGAGCGACTCGTTGGCGATGGTGGTGACCTGGTACGTGTTCTTCGGCGCGTAGGTG
>JAEUJT010000058.1 GCA_016793525.1 Archangium sp.
CCCTGCGCCTGCGCCGCGTCTTCCAGCACCACCAGGCCGTGCGACTTCGCGAAGGCCGAGACCTTCTCCATCTCCGCGCACTGCCCGAAGAGGTGCACCGGAAAAATCGCCTTCGTCTTCTTCGTCACCCGCTTCGCGCACGACGCCAGGTCGATGAGGTGATGCTCGTCGCTGTCGACCAGCACCACCTTCGCCCCCGCCCGCTCGACGCCCAGCGCCGTGGCGATGAAGCTGTTGGTGGGCACGAGCACCTCGTCGTCGCGCGTCAGGCCAGCCGCGCGTACGCAGAGCTCGACCGCGTCGGTGCCGTTGGCCACGCCCACGCAGTGCGCAGCGCCGACGAACGCGGCGTATTCGGCCTCGAAGGCCTTCACGTCGGGGCCGAGAATGAACGCCGTCGCGCCCAACACCCGGCGAAAGCCCTCGTCGACCTCCGCGGAGATGGCTTCGTGTGCTGCCTTCAAGTCAACGAGGGGGATGCTCATATGGTCTCCTCACGGCCGCCGTTGCGGAGCGAGCGCTGAATCGCTTCGAGCGCGCGCACCACGTTTGCGCCCACCAGCCCGCTCGCCACGGGCTTCTTCTTCTGCGCCACACAGTCGATGAAGGCGTCGCATTCTGACTTGAGCGGCTCGCCCATGGCCACGCGGGGAATGACGATGTCTCCGTCGCGCACCGAGGCGCGGAAGGTGGCGTAGGTGTCGACCACGCTCGACGTCTTCTCGTCGGTGACGCCCTTGTCGTACACGCGAATGGGCTCCTGCACGTTCATGTCGTCGAACGTCAGCATGCGCTTGTCGCCCACCACGGTGATGTCGCGGTTCTTTCGCGGGTTGAGCCACGAGGCGTGCAGGTTGACGAGCACGCTGTTCGGGTACTTCAAGGTGGCGAACACCACGTCTTCGACGCCGGGGTTGATGTACGCGCCGCCCACCGCCGAGGCCGCTTGGGCCCGCGCGCCGAGCCAGTAGTCGACGATGGAGATGTCGTGCGACGCCAGGTCCCACGACGCGTTGACGTCGTGCCGAATGGGGCCCAAATTCGTGCGCACCATCGACACGTAATAGACGCGGCCCAGGTCGCCGGAGTCGATCATCTTCTTCACCCGCTGCACCGCCGGGTTGAAGAGGAACACGTGGCCCACCATCAGCGTCAGGCCCGCGGCGTCGGCCTGCGCCACCAGCGCCTCGGCGTCGCCCAACGTGGAGGCGATGGGTTTCTCGACCAGCACGTGTTTGCCGGCCTCGAGCGCGCGCTTGCAGAGGGCGAAGTGGGTCGCGGTCGGCGTGGCGATGACCACCGCCTGAATGTTCGGGTCGCCGAAGATGGCCTCGACGTCACCCGACATCTTCACGTCGGGGAAACGTGACGACACGGCCTTGATGCGCTCGGGGCGCGAATCGACCACGCACACCACGCGGCTGGTGATGCCGTTGTGAAAATTACGAATGAGGTTGGGGCCCCAGTGGCCCGCGCCGATGACGCCGACGGAGATCATGCGGGTGCGTAAAGCCCAGCCAGGGGCGCGACGCAACGCGCCGTTTTCCCCGAGCTTCAGGAGCTAAACGGTGTCTTCGCCGTCGGTATCGTCGACGTGGCCGATGACGCGCGCCGGGTTGCCCACCACGATGGCTCCGGGCGCGACGTCTTTGTTCACCAGCGTGCCCGCGCCCACCATGGCCCGCTCGCCGATGGTGATGCCGGGGAGAATGGTGGCGTTGCCGCCGATGGAAGCGCCGGCCTTCACCAGCGTTCGGGGAAATTCGGCCGGGCGGTGGCGGCTGCGGGGGAAGAAGTCGTTGGTGAAGGTGGCGTTGGGGCCGACGAAGACATCGTCTTCGAGCGTCACGCCGTCCCACACCTGCACGCCGTTCTTCAGCGTGCACCGGTTGCCGATGACGGCCTTGCCTTCGACGTACACGCCGTCGCCGACGTTGCACTCCGCGCCGATGACGGCCCCGGGCATGACGTGGGCGAAAGCCCAGATGCGCGTGCCCGCTCCGACAGAGGTGGACTCACACAAGGCCTGGGGGTGGACGAATGGGGCGGTGCTCATGACGTTCCTTCTTCGGGGGAGAGTGCTGCGCGGCGGGTCGCCGTACCACGACGCACGTCGTACCAGACGGTCTCCGCGCCGACAGCCGCTTGGACCAGCCGGGCGTCGGTGGTGGTGAGAAACGTCTGCGCGCCAGAGTTGGCCAGGTACGACATGAGAAACGCGTTGCGCTCGGGGTCGAGCTCGCTCGACACGTCGTCGAGCAGCAGCAGCGGGAGGAACCCATTGGCCGCCGCGAGGTTCTCGATTTCGGCCACCTTCCACGCCAGCACCAGGGCGCGCGCTTGGCCTTGCGAGGCGAACTGCCGCGCAGCGTGAGCGCCGATGGCCACATCGATGTCGTCGGCTTGCGGACCCACCGAGGTGAAGCCGCGCTCGAGGTCTCTCGGGAGTCGTTGGGCGAGCCGCTGCGCCAGCGCCTCACGGAGCGAGTCTTCGGACGCGGCCGTGAAGTCGATGTCGTCGAGTCCCTCGGGCACGTAGGTGTACGACGCCGGGGCCTCGGTGCGGCCAATGCGGGAGAAGGCTTCGCTGGCGCGGGGAGCGATTTCGCCGATGACCTCGCGGCGGCGAACCCAGAGCCGGGCCCCGACGCGGGCGAGCGTCTCGTCCCACGCGGAGAGGTGTGCAGCAGGCGCGCGGTCTTTCA
>JAEUJT010000061.1 GCA_016793525.1 Archangium sp.
TGCCGGGCTCTCCGACGCTTGCGGCGCCGATGCTGGTTTCGACGCGGGTGCCCAGCTCGACCCAGGGCTTTTGACCACCTCCCTCACGCCCTGACGCTTCGTGGTACCCTCGAGCGCGGTGACCCATGCAGCACGCGCTCCAGATCTCCAGAAAGATCGAATACGGCACGCGAGCCATGGCCTACATGGCGTCGCTCCCTGAGGGCATGGCGACGTCGTTCCGCGAGATCGCCCGGAAGATGGACGTGCCCGGGGCGTTTCTGGCGAAGATCCTCAAGACGCTGGTGACCGCCGAGCTGGTGAAGTCGACCCGCGGCGCCCACGGCGGCTACAGCCTGGCCCGGCCGGCGCAGCGCATCACGTTCCTCGACATCATCGAGGCCGTCGAGGGCTCGGTCGGCGTCAACGTGTGCACCTCGAGCGACGCCGGCCCGTGCCAGTTCACCGGCATGTGCACGCTGCACCAGGTGTGGCGGCAGGGGCAGGCGCAGATGCTCGACGTCTACCGCTCCACCACGCTCGACCGGCTGGCGATGCGCAGCTTGAAGCACGAATCGCCGGTGCTCACCGCTCGGCGCTCGGGCGACGAGCCGAGCTGAAGCCGACCGCGAGCCAGGCGCCGAGCACCAACGCGATCGCCAACGCGCTGAGCCCCACCGCGTGCCGCACCGAGTCGCCGGTCGCCAGCGCCGACGCATTCGTGCCCGCAGCGAACGCCAGGCAGAGCAGCGCCACCCCGCGCCGATCGACGGCCGCCAGGCTGAGCGGAATCAGCACGACGAGGTAGTAGCCAGCCAGGTTGAAGAACACCGGCGCCAACCCGCACGCCAGCGCCGCGCCGAGCCACGCCGGTGCTTCACTCCGCTGAATCGCCCAGGCCAGCGCGAGCGCCGCCGCGCACTGAAACAGCAGCAGCACGACATTCGCCGCCATCGGCAGGTCGAGCTCGAAGTGCCGGTTGATCACCAGGCTGGACAGCGGGGCGCCCTCGTCGTCGACCGGCCTGTCGTGGCCCGCCAGCGCCCAAGCCACCGCCGGCGCACCCGAGGTGTTGGCGCTCCGCAGGCGCGAGTGCTTCGACATGTTGGCGGCGAAGGCGCGCCAGCTTCGCAGCGGGTCGACCGCCGCTTCACCGGCGTAGACGTCGTTGAACCCGTCGACCCACGCCTCCACCAGCGCGGCGCGGGGCGCACCGGGAGGCGCGTGCACGGTGAGGTGCGTTGCGCCCTCCAGCCCCACGGTGAGCGCCCCCGCTGCCTCGGTCGTTCCCGAGAGGACCAGCGCGCCCCCAGCGCCCTGCTCGGCGCGGAGCCCTGGCGGCAGAGCGCTCGCCACTACGATCGGCGTCGAGAGCCACGACACGTCGTTCGCGCCCAGCGGTCGCCGCTCGATCTGCACCGCGGTCGTGGCCCCGTCGCTGGTGGCTCGAGCGAGGTACGAAGAGGCCGGCTGACCGGAGGGCAGGGCGATGAGCGTCAGGCCTGTCACCACGACACCCCACGCGACGAAGCCGAGCCCGAACCGCGCCGCGAGCGGGTCGTGCTGCCGCCGCCGCGCCGCCGCCAGCGCCACGAGCAGCGGGCCCAGCACCACCAACACCGGGAACAGCCGCAGCTGCGTGGCGAAGGCCAGCGCTCCGCCCGCGGTCAGCCCGCGGCCCCGCTTGAGCAGGCAGACGCTCGCCACCAGCCAGAAGAGCCAGTCCTGGCGGAGGAGGGCGCCTCCCGTCCACGAGAAGCGGCCGGGGTCGATGCAGCCCAACATGAGCGCCGCGATCGTCAGCCCGCGCAGGCCAAAGGCCCACCCGACGGCGCCGAACATGGCCAGCAGCAACAGCAGATCGATACCCACCAGCGCGTTGAGGTACGGGGCGCCGAAGGTGCGGGGGTCTCGAATCGCGGGCGCACCTCGGAGCGCCAACCCCTCGGCGTACCGTTTGAGCGTCGCGCCGTCACCAGCCTTGGCGGCCGCCACGGCCTCGGCGGTGCTCGGGTACTCCGCGCCGGTGCGTGGGTGCTTCCAGGCAGGGAAGGTGGGCGCCAGGTACGGGTCGAGCCGCTCCACCAGGGGCGGGAGCGCGCGGCCGAGCAGCATCCACGCCGGCGTACCGTTGAAGCCGTGATCGTGCAGCAGGGTGTTCCACTCGGTTTCGGTCATCCACGAGCGGAAGAGCCGCACGTCGTCTGAGAAGAGCCGCCACCGCTCCACGCTGAAATACCTCCGACAGCGCTCATCGGGCCGCGAGAGGAGCAGGGTGGTGCGAATGAAGTCGCCGCTCTCGAGATCGGTGACGCCGTGGCGCTCCACCTGCGCGCGGCGGCCCGACTCGGCAAGCGCGACCTCGCTGCACTCGTAGAGGCGCGTGTAGCCGAGCTCGTCGAAGTACCTGGCGCCGAGCAGGTAGTGGAAGACGTCGTGTACGTGCACGAACGCGCCGAAGTGGAAATGGCCGAAGTTCGTGTAGGCCAAGGCCCCGGCCAGCGTCAGCGCCACGTACACGGGAGCGGCCTGGCGTCTCGAGGGGGGCCGGCCGCGGCGGGTGGCCCACCACTCGAGCGCTCCGATGGCGAGCGCCAGCGACGCCAGCCCGAGCGTGGCCCACGACGCCGAGCGCATCGGCTCGAGGCCCCAGGGCCCGTGGTTGACGAACAGTGTGGCCATGCCGACGGCGTACGAGAGCACCCCCGCGCCAAGGGCCGCGCCCACCCAGGGGAAGCCTTCAGGCACCGCGTCGGGAGGAGGAGAGGGCACGTCAGACACGCGAGAAGCCGCAGCCGCTGGAGGCGAGGTCGCACCGTGGGAGGCCGGGATGTACGCCCAGAAACGTGGTCTCGTCGTGGCCCATGGCGGGTGAGGCTAGCGCGGCACTACCGGAAGCGCGCCTCGACACCTGAGGTCTCGAAGGGCACCTTCACCGGAAAGGCTTGGCACTCCAGCGCGCCGAGCGTGGTGGGGTTCTGGAGCGAGCGAGAGACGCACACCCGCGCGGTGATGGTTTGCGGCGGCAGCGGCTCCCGTAGCGCGCACGCAGCAGTGTTCGTCGGGCAGGTCGACTCCATGCTGTACGCACGCCCGTCGAAGCGTCGCTCGGTCAACAGCACCTCTCCGGCCTGTGTCTCGCGCCGAAACGGGAAGTTCTCACCGACGGCCGGGCTCGGGCAGTGGTGGCAGCCATTGCCGAGGTCGAATGACAGCGCTCTGCCGTCGGCGTCGAGCAGCGACACAAACGAGTCGGAGTCGACGTACACCGAACCGTCGCGGGGGCAGAGGGTCGCCACCAGCAGAAACGCCTCGCCTGGCTCGCCGAACGTGATCGCCGACGGGCAGCCGTCACCCCCATCGACGCCGCTGATGGTCGTCAGACACCCGCACAGCGAGCTGACGACCACGCCCAGTGAAAGCGAGCGATGCACGGCCTACGGCAGCACGTTGACGTTGATCGACGAGACGTTGCCCGATTGCTGGTTCCGGTCGTCGAACACCACCAGCGCCACGCGGAACAGGCCCGTCACCCCGGCGGGAATCGTCAGCTCAGTGGTGGGGGTGGTGATCTGCATGTCGTGGTTGGCGAGGTCAGCGGTCGTGACGCCGGCCGGCAGCGGAGGCAGCAGCGAGAACTTGTACTTCGTCGCCGCGCGCTTCTGCCCGGGCATGTTCGGCACCGGGTCGTAGCTGGTGATGCCTGAGAGGGTGATCTTCTTCGGGTTCCCGCTGATGTTGGCCAGGGTGGTGGTCATCGACGGCGTGGCGCCCATGGCGCAATTCGCGTCATTCACCAACTGGGCGGGGGTGCAGCCGCGAATCTCGGCCACCGGCACCTCGTCGAGCGGCGACTGGGAGATCAGCTGCAGCAGCTTGTACTGCGGCGGGCCGTAGTCGGAGTCGTTGGTGCGCACGTGCAGCGTGCTGATCTGCATGCCACCCGAGGCCGGCCGGCGGTAGAGGATCTGCACCTCGGCCTCTTGACCAGCGGCGATCTGGGTGTTGGCCGCCAGCGGCGGGTCGATGATCGAGAAGAACGGGTTCGAATCGACGCGCACCTCGTTCACGATCAGTGTGCCGCACCCAGTGCCGTTCTTGATCTTGATCGTCTGCGCTGACTCTTCGGTCGCCGGGTTGTTGAAGTTCAACGTGTCGAGGGGGTCGGTCGACAGGCACGGCTTGGTGCCGCCGAAGACGTTCAACGTCACGCTGCCCGCGGAGGTGACGCCGTCGGCCAGCGTCGCCTTCACCTCAATCTGATCCGACACGTAGGTCGGCATGTCGGTGTGCAGCACCTCGAGGGTGGCGCTCGCGTTGGGGGCCAGCGTCATGCCGGCGATCGACGTCATGATGCGAAAGCGCGTGCCCACGCCGTTGGTCTGGCTGCCGGTCGAGGCAAAGGTGTGCGACGCGATCTTGATCGGCGTGCTGCCGTCATTGGTGAGGCGGAACTGAGACTTGTCGGCCGTCTTCGACGAGTAGCCGCAGCGATCGTTCGGGTTGCTGAAGTCGCACAGCGAGGGCACCGCGTAGATCGACGGCTTCACCGCGTTGCCGGTGAGGCTCACCCGCGCCGGCTGCGACAGGCCGTCGCCGAACCGCGGGTCGTTGGAGAGGATGACCAGCTCGGCCGATCGGTCGATGTCGCCACTGCCGTCGTCGGTCGGAGAGAAGGCGATGGTGACCGTGATCTCCTGAGTGCCATCGGCCGCGCTCAGCAGCAGCGGCGAGGTGGCGGAGGGCAGGGTGGCCGGCTCCACGATGCGGTAGCCCTGCGAGTCACCGCGGCGCGACTCGATGGCCAGGCTCGTGATCTTCAGCGCGGGGCAGCCGGTGTTGCGAATCTTGATCTGCCGCGTCTCGGTCTTGTCGAACAGCGTGTCAGGAAATTCCGCGGTGCAGTCGAACACCGGGCTCCCGTCAGCGCACACGTTAAACCCGGTGCCGGTCGACTTCTGCGGCCCGGTCTCGATCGACGGCTGCGCGGGCAGGTTCTTGCCTTCGCCGATCAGCGTCACCTTCACATCGTCGGTGCCGTCGAACTCGTCGCTGATGGTCAGCTCGCCCTTCAGGTCGCCGCGCTTCGAGGGGGAGAAGGCGATGGAGATCTCTTCCGTCGCGCTCCCGGCGATGGCCGTCGGTGGCGTGCCGGAGACGCTGAAGGCCGCCGCGTCTTGGCCGCCGATGGTCAGCTTCAGGCCGCCCGGGGTTCGCGAGGCGTTGGTGATGCTGATCTTCTGCGTGTCGGGGAACACGTCGCGCACCGTCATGTTGCTCTCGTCTTTCGTCGGACAGGCGGAGAACGAAACGGCCACTGGGTCGGCTTGGTACTCGGGTCGAAGCGACGCCGTCGGACCGGGCTTGCACGCACAGCCCGAAACACTCGCCACGAACACCACCACACCGCACAACGAAACGAAGGTCTTCACGAATGAAACTCCAAGTGAATCGGCCGAAGGTTCGTGTGTATACCGCCCACCCTCATGGCGACCAAGACCCAGAACAAACTCCGTCACCACTACGATGCCGCGCGCCGGGTGAACCCCAAGGGCATCACCGGCAAAGAGTCACCAGTCGAGCTGCTCACCCACGCCTTCGGCGCCTACGTCGGCCGGCAAGAACGCACCGCGTTCGAGCTGATGCGGCGCTCGCTCGAGGAGAACGCCTCGATTTTCCTGACGCTTTCGGGGGCGATGACCCCGGCCGGCCTGCACCAGAGCTGCCTCATTCCCCTGGTGGAGTCGGGCGCGATCTCGGCCATCACCACCACCGGCGCGAACCTGTACCACGACGCCCACCGGATCATTGGGCACGGCATTCGGGAGATCAACCCCAACGCCGGAG
>JAEUJT010000168.1 GCA_016793525.1 Archangium sp.
GGTGATTCTGGTCGACACCAACGCGTGGGTCGCGCACATCCGCGCGAGCGACCGGCAGCTCGTCGAACTCCTCGAGCAAGATCGCGTGGTCACCTGCGATGTGGTCTTGGGCGAGCTGGCCCTCGGGATTGGGTTGCCCAACGCGCTGCGCACGCACCTCGCGCTCCTCCCGATGCTCCCGAGCCCTTCCGCGGTGGAGACGCGCCGCGCCATCGAACGGAGGCTTCCCGTGTTCCGCGCATCGGGCATCGGCTGGGCTGATGCGCAGATCATCGTCGCCGCCGCCGAAGCCGGCGCGCTGCTGTATTCGTCGGACAACGCCATGCGTGCCGTGTGGCGCAAGCTCGGCTTTCGATTGCCCTGACTCCAGCGTCACCACGGCGCCACGAAATTGCCGTGACAGATGACGAGCGCCGTTCCCAATATGAAACGAACGTTTCATCTCACGGGAGAGAACTCGAATGTCGCGATGGATTGTGGTGTGTGGTGTGGCGGTGGTTCTCTCTGGGTGCGGCGTCGGCCCGATGACCGGCGGCGACGCGGGCACCCAACTTGATTCGGGGGTTTCGCTCGACGGCGGCAGCGACCCCCACTCGGGCTCGTGGATGCTCTCCGGTCCGGTGACGTCGCAGGGGGGAAGTGTGTTCCAAGTGCAGTTCGTCGCGCAGGTCACGCGATCGAGCGACGGCGGGTATCACCTGCTCGCTGGTCAATGCGACGTCGCCCTCGCGACCGATGCGACCGCCAGTCAGCCCACGCTGCGGGCCTTGGCGGGCGCTACCACCTCGTGCTCGCCCAGCTTCTTGTCGGTCGCCATCGCGGGGAGCCCGCTGACGCTCGACACAACGAGGCCGGTTCGAATCGACGTCAGCGGCTCGACGCTGGTGGCTTCGGGGAACACGGTGGTGCTCTCCGGCAGCGGGTCGGCCGGCTACGCCGACAGCAATCTGACCATGATCACCTTTTCACTGACCGGCGCCCGCTGACGCGCCCTTCGCCGCGGCGTCTGCCCTGACTACAGCGTCAGCACCGAGGGGAGGCGCGGCAGCACGATGCTTTCACCCACCGCTGGCAGCACGAGCGGCGCGAGCACCCCGTCGTCCCATTTCGCGAAGGTCCACGTCTCCACTGCGTCGTCGAGGTGAATGCGCAGCCGGTTCGGCAGCCCTTCGTCGAGGCCGGTGACCGTCACCTGCGCGCCGGCGAGCTGCACCGTCGTTCCCAGCGGCAGGGGGATGTTCGGCGCGCGCACGAGCTGTTCGAAGACGGTGTCCAACATTCGCCCTCCAACGACTTCGAGCTCGAAGGTGCGCTCGTCGGTGCGCGTCAGCCGGTGCTCGGTTCGCGCCATGGAGACGGTGAGCCACACCTCGGGCGCTGAGCGGCCGAAGTAGCGGCGCACGAGGGGCGTGTAGGTCGAGGCCATCACGTCGGGCGCGACGAAGGTCATCGTGCGGCGCGCGAGCTGGGCCTCGGTCATTCGAGTCTCCAGCGACTGGTTCAGCTGGGTGCGCTGCGCGAAACCTCCGACCCCGTATTGCGCCGCCCAGCCCACCACCGGGAAGACCACATTGGTCAACGCCAGCACGGCCGCGCCCCAGCGAGCTCGACCGACGCGCGCCGCGCTCGAGCGGAGGATGACCGCGACGACCGCCGCGCTCCCGAGCGACGGCATCAAAGCGAGCCGAGTGAGCGGAAACGCCGCCGCCACGGGAATCAGCGACAGCAACGCGCCGGTGCCGAGCCACGTGATGCCGCGGCGGTCACCTTGGGACAGCGACGGCCACACCACCCGCAGCAGCCAGGCCACCAGCGCGAGCGAGGCCACCCCGCCGAACACCAGCATCGGCCGCAGCGACTGAAGCAGCAGCCACGCGTCGGCCGGAAAAGCGAGCACCTGGGTGCTGACGATGGCCAACATTCGCCCCGGGGCGTTGGCCAGGAACTCCAGCGGTTGCTGCCGCGGGTCGAGGTAGACGCCCGAGCCCACACACGCCACGCCCATCGACCTGGTGAGCGCGAGGTAGCCGAGGCCCAAGACGCCGACGGGAATGAGCGCGCGTACCCGGTGACTCCAGGCGCCGGGCCCAGCGGTGAGCTCATACGCGGCCAGGTACGCCAACGCCCCCACGGCCGACTCGCCACCGCACAGGCCGGCCGCGTAGCCGAGGAGCGAGAGCGGCAACCCCGGCCTCCAACCGTGTTCACGCCAACGCAGGTGCGCGAGCAGGCCGAGCAGCACTGGGGTCGTCGCCACCAGCGCGTTGCGGTTCGCCAGCCACGCCATGGGGATCATGTGCACGTCGTCGAGGGCGAAGAGCACCGCCGCCAGGCCCGCCACCGCCGGCGTCGTCAGCGCCCTCCGGAAGAGCGCTGAAGCCACGGCCACCAGCGCCAGGAACCAGAGCACCGAGTGCACGTGGTGCCACGCCAACGCCCTGCCGAACGCGAGGTGATCGAAGCGGGCGAGCGCCGACGAGAGCGGCCGAAAGAACGAGAGGTGCAGCTCGGGCCAGGTCCACCACGCGTACGAGCCCTGCGCGATCATCGGGGCGACCTCCGCCGGCTCGGTGGCGAAGGTGAAGAGGTCGAACGTGCCCCGGGGCGGCATGGTCGCGTCGCCCTCGAGGACCAGGTGCTGGAAGTAGTCGTCGATGAACAGGCCGCCCAGGAGCGAGGGCAGCGACAGCCCCGCCCCCACTGCCAGCGCGAGCCACAGCGAACGAGGGCCCATCACCCACCGGCGCCAGCCCATCAGCTCGTCAGTGGCCATGCGGTTTTCGGCTCAGCTCCGGCGGCGGCGTGGCCACAGCGCGAGGGGAATCGCCCACAGTGCGGCGGCGGCGCCCGACGAGCACCCACAGCCGAGCGGCGGGCCGAGGGCTTCTGGCACTGCGGGGCCGATGATGGCGTCGACCACGCCGGCGTCACCGTCGCCCACCCCGGCGTCGGGCTCGGCGGGAGGCGGGCAGGAATCGGCCGGCGTGGCGGAGATGCTGAGCTGCTGCACGATGCGGTCTCTCGCGCCGGTGTTGGCCAACGTCACGTACACGTCACCGCCGCAGGGCACCGCGAGCGTCACGGTTCCGGCCAGCGTGCCCCGTGTCGAGGTGGGCACCACCATTGCGTCGGCGTCGTTGGTGAGCGTCGAGCCGGCGCGGGTGAAGGTGATGGGTGCTCCAGCCTTGGCGAGCAGCTGCAGGCGCGAGCCACCGCCGCCTCCGCCGAAGGAGAATGACACGCCGCTCATCGTCACCTGCTTCGCGCCGTTGGGCACGTGCAGCTTCAGCTGGTACGGGCCGGGAATCGCGGTGCCCGAGGTCACCGTGGCCAGGTCGCTGCCGAACAGACCGTAGTACGCGCGCTCTTCGTCGGCTTGCACCGCGAGCACCTTCGAGCAATTGGTGATGCCCCGGTCGTCGAACACGGCCTTCATCTTCTGCTCCGCGTCGGCGATGCCGGGGAACGCCTGGCCGACCGACGCGGAGATGATGGCCGCCGCCTTGTCGAAGGTGACGTCGGTGGGGAACGAGACGAGCGCCGCGTAGTATGCCGCGTCGAAGGTGTGGCCCTGGTCGCTGCCCTGAAAGAGCGTGCTGCGCGCGTGCCAGATGGCGCCGGCGTAGTGCTGCCCGTCTTGGTGCGACTCTCCCCACAGCACGTCGGGGCAGCGCAGGCTGTTGTTCGCGTCGCGCAAGGACAGGCCGGTGCCGGTGCGCGGGCTGACGTATTCGCCGATCTTCGAGCGGTTGCCGATCATGAAGGCCAACACGTCGGCGGAGCCCTCTTCGATGGCCTGCGACTCGAGGTTCGCGCTGCGGCGATCGATGGCGACGGTGGGGTTCCAGTTCGCGGTCGACGACGCCACGCCGTGCCCGAACTCATGCCACACCACCGGCCCGTCGTAGACGAAGTCGACGTCGTCGCCCTGGTAGACGATGAGCCCGTCGCTGTCGAAGGCGTATTCGGGTACCGACAGGGCCAACATGCTCTCGAGGGGCACGAACATGGCGTTCGAGACGCGGGTGAGCGCGGTCGAGACGTAGGTGCCCTGCGCGTTCTGCGTCGCCTGCTGAAAGTCTGGCTCGCTCGGGTTGGTCCAGATGGCGGGCACCTTGCCTCGGCCGAGATCGCGCATCTCGAAAGGGGTCACGCCGGCGGCGGCGCCGAAGGGGCCCACCGACAGCTCGCGCACGAAATCGGTGGCGCGGTCGACGTGGTAGTAGCCGTGCACTTCGGCGAACTCGTCGGAGTCGGCGGCCGACTGCAGGCTCGGCCTCGAGGTGGTGGGCGGGTCGACCGGGTCGTAGACGAAGTCTCCGCTGGCGTGGCGCGAGGGCTCATTGGTGGCGCGCTGCACGCGATCGCAGATGGCGAGTGAGTAAGGCACGGCGCCTCCGCCTTGCTGGAGCAACCCGGTGACGGTGCGAGGGCCGGCGTCGGGCGAGCAGCCCACCGTGGGGCAGCAGTTGAAAGCGCGAATCTGCGTGCCGGTGAGCGTGCCGCCGTCGGTGAGGTGGGCCAGCTCGACCTGCACGGTGGGCGACGACGGGCCGACCGAGCTGGCGGGGTGTGACGCGTACACCCGGGCCGTGGTGGCGGCGGCGCGCGCGCGATCGGCGCTCCACAACACGGTGCCGTCGGTGGCGTCGACCGCGGCGTACCACGCCTCGGTGCGGCGAACGGTGGGCACGTAGACGAAGAAGCCGGTGTGCACCTCGTCGCCGACCACGAAGGCGCGCGGGTCGTAGCCTCCCCACGGGGTACCGTCGTCGCGCAGCAGGGCGCCTTCGACAGTGCGGCTGGCGATGGCCAAGGCCTCGGGGCCGCTCAGCTGGGCGTTCATCGCGGCCCGCTCGAAGCTCGACACGCTCGAGGCGACGCGCACCACCCGGCGGGCGGCGTCGAAGGTGACGATGACCTTCGCGCCGTGAATGTCGAGGCCGCCGAGCTGCTGCGCCACGTGCACCGAGGCTCCGAAGCGGGTGGAGTAGCCCGCCACCACGCGCAGCGTCGATGTCGCGGGGACGCCCAGCTCCGAGCGGCGCGACTCGGCGAAGCGCAGGGCGGCGGCGCGGAGATCTCCACTCATCGGGGCCGAGAGCACGCCGTGCGCCAGCTCGAGGCGACCGGTCGGAGCGCCAAGCGTCAAGGGTGCCGGCGCTGCGCCCGACACCGCGGAAAGCACGAGAAGAAGCATCATGGCGTGCCGGCATACTCCGCCCAGCCCGTGGAAAGCGAACGTGGCTGCGCCATACTCCGTGGCGTGTCGCGGGCCGCGGGCGTGCTCATCGGTGTCGTCGTCTCGGCGTGCGTGTCGGGTCCGTTGCCCGACGTGGTGTTCCGCTGCGAGGCCGACCGGAGCTGCTCGGCTCCGGAGCTGGCGTGTGGCGACGACGGGTGGTGCCGCGCGCCGCAGTCGTGCACGCCCTGGCAAACCGGGTGCCCGCCCATCGGCCTGTCGCCGCTGCAGCTCACCACGCCGTGTGAGGGCTGGTGGCGGTGGAAGACAGGTGTCGTGCGCGACGATGGTGGCCGCGTCACGCGCTGGGAAGACCAGTCGTCGTACGGTCGGCACTTCGACGAAATCGGCGAGTCGCGCCGGCCTGGTTACGACCTCGAGCGGGGTGCCATCGTGCCCGACGGGTTCGACGACATTCTCCGCTTGAGCGACGCGCCCACCGCCGCCGACGCCGAGCTGACCTTCGTCATCGAGCGCCCGGAGGACACCCGCGGCACGCTCTTCTCCTTTGACGCATCAAGTGGAGTCGACGCCGACGCGGTCGCGTTTGTCGTCGACGCGGCGGGCCTCGTGCACCGCACCAAGGCGACCTCCATCAACCGGGAGATCTCGACCGAGAGCCCACCCGTACCGGCACTGCAGCCCACCATCATCTCGGTCACGCCGGAGTCGGTGTTCATCGACGGCGTCGCGGCGACCTACACGGCGCGTGAGCGCGACAGCCACTCGGTGCGCTCGCGTGGGCTGCTGTTCGCCAGGGTGAGCAACCGCTCGCCCACCACCGAGCTGAGCAACTCACCCTCGAACATCGCGCTGCGTGAGTTCATGTGGCACCGGCGCGCGCTGCCACCGGAGGACCGCGACGCGCTCATCGCCGCACTCAAGGCCCGCCACGGCATCGCGCAGTGAAGCCGCCTCCCGGCCACACAGCACGAGCAGCAGCATGCGGCGAAAGGTCCATCGTGGCTCCTCGACCGCGCGTGGCGCCTGCGCGCGGGCCAGGGCGCAACAGCGGGCCACGAAAACGTCACTCCGGGGCGGAGCAGGTGGCGGCGCCGTCGATGAACTTGCGCTTGCTCGCCGAGGCCAGGTCGATTTCCACCGGCACCGCGACCAGCGCGCCCAACATGTCGGGGTGCGACTTGAGCACGGCGTCGCACGGCGGCGGGGTGAGCTTCACATCGTCGGGAATCGCCACGTCGGCGCGAATCTCTTTCCAGCACGAGACCGCTTCATCGCCGGTCGGCTGACAGCGCGCGTGCACCTCGGAGTGGAAACGCATCAGCGTGGTGCGGTTTTCGCTCACCAGGCTGGTCGGTTGGCGCGCGTCGAACTCGCCGTCGTAGATGAGCGCGCCATTGACGAGCGAGTAGACCCGCACGCCGCGAAAGGCCGCCGCACCGTCGGCGCTCAACACGAAGGCGTAGCCGCCCTTGATGCCGGCGAGGTACCCGTACTGCGCCGCGCCCTCGAGGGCCGTGACGTCAGCCTCGTTGGCGTCGCACGGCGGCATCGCGTCGCCCTTCTTCTTGCGCAGCCACATGCCTCGGGCGCCCTTGAGCCCGGGGTCGTTGATCTCCACCAACATCCACCGGCCGACGTCGGCGCAGTAGATCTTCACCTTGCCCACCGACAGCTGGCTCTCTCCGAGTGTGCCGCGCTCTTCCTTCGCGGGCTTCTCGAAGCCGCGAAAGGGCTGATTCGTCGAAGGTGGCGGCGCGGAGATGAGCAGGGAGACGACGAGCGAGAGCGTCATGGGTGAGCGACTCTATCACTGAGCGCTGGTGGCCCTTGGGCTACAAGCCGTGGCCATGCGCCTCCGAGAGATGACGTTGTGGCCGGCCGTGGGTGTGCTCGCGCTGGTGGTTGGCTGCACCTGTGGTGACAAGAACACGGTTGGTACCGATGGCATGCGCGCCACGACTGACGCGCCCGCACTGTCGCTCTCGCCGCTGCCGGCGGTGCCCACGCTCGACGTCGCGCGCGAATCGCTCCCGGGCGCTGACGGCGCGCTCGCGGTGGTGGCTGCGCGTCCCCAAGGCGTCATCGAGGGCGAGGTGCGGCCCACCGTCACCTTCTCCAAGCCGGTGAAGTCGCTGGAGATGGTCGAGGCCCAGCGCGGGGGCGAC
>JAEUJT010000074.1 GCA_016793525.1 Archangium sp.
TTCGAGCTGGTGGGGCGCGCGCTGAACGTGAGCGGCACGGTGGTGCCCGGCATCTCCGGTACGGCGGCCATCACCGCGCAAGACACGTGGCCGGCCGCGGTGTCGCTCCTGGTCGATCTCCCCGACGCGTCGGCGTGGCTGCCGCCGTCGGTGACCGGGCTGTCGCTGGCGCTCGCGGGCGCGGTGACGGCGCAGGTGCCGCTCCGCGACGTCCGCAGCGGTCACGGCACGGCGAAGCTCTCGAAGCTGGCTGTCTCTCGGGGCGAGGTCGCCGCGGCCAACGTCGAGCCCGTGGAGCTTGAATGGAACGACGGCGCGCTGACGGTCCACTCGCTCGCGATGCGCGGCCCCACCAGCGAGCTCAACGTCGAGGGCCGGTGGGGGCCGCAGGTGGCCGACCTGAAGGGGCGCGGGGCCATCGACGCGCGCCTGGCGTCGAGCCTCGCCCCCGACCTGGAGCGGGCGGCGGGGCGCATCGACTTCACCGCCGCAGTGACCGGGGCCGTCACCGCGCCCACGTTGGTGGGCACCGCCGACCTGTACGACGGTCGCTTCTCGGTGAAGGGCCAAGACATCGCGGTGCGCTCGCTCGGCGGCCACGCGGAGTTCTCGGGCTCGCGCGTGCTGCTGCAAGACATTCAGGGGTTCGTCAACGACGGTCGGCTGCGGGCGCGCGGCGATCTTCGGCTCGAAGGGCTGGGCGTGAAGTCGATGGAGATTCAGGCCGACCTCGAAGACGTGACGGTGCGGCCCCGGCCGGATCTGCCGGCGACGGTGTCGGGCTCGCTCCTGCTGGCCTCGAAGAAGGGCGGGGTGATGCAGCTGAGTGGGGGGCTCGACGTGGTGAAGTTCCGCTACGTGGAGTCGCTGTCGTTCGACGGCGTGTTGGCCTCGGCGAAGGGGCAGCGCGTGCCGTCAGACGACAAGCCCAACGAGTGGCTGCGGCTCGACGTCGACGTGGCGCTCGGCGACGATGTGCGCATCGAGAACAACCTGGCCCGCGCTCGCCTGCTGGGCAAGGTGAAGGTCGGGGGCACCAACGTGAAGCCGGTGCTGGTGGGCGCCATCGAGGTCGCCGAGGGGGCCCAGGCGTTCTTCCGCAACAACACCTTCACCGTCAGCCGCGGCGTGCTGCAGTTCAACGGGCTGTGGCCGACCTTCGACGTCTCCGCGCGCTCGCAGGTGCGCGAATACCTGGTGAACGTGAAGGCCTTCGGCCGGTTCGATGACCCGAAGATCTCGCTCGTGTCGGAGCCTGCGCTGTCGGAGGCCGACGTGGTTTCGCTGCTCACGCTCGGCGTCACCACCCGCGAGCGCCTCGACACGACCTCGGGGGCCGGCCTCGCGGCGGAGGCGTTGCTGAGCGCGTCGGGCCTCGATCAACAGGTGCAGCGCTTCCTCTCGCGCAACGTCGGGCTGAAAGATCAACAGGTGCGGCTCACCACGAGCTTCAACGAGGCGACCGGCACCGCCGAGCCGTCGGTCACCTGGGAGTCGAAGATGTTGTCCGACAACCTCAAGGTCGGGGTGACCCAGCCCGTGACGGGGCGGGGCACCAAGGCGCAGGCGGAGTACCGCTTCAACGACCGCGTCTCGGCGCGCGCGCAGTGGGACAACCAGAACCAGAACACCACCGTGGGCAACCCCGGTGTCGACCTGCGGTTCCGCTTCGAATGGGAGTGACGCTGCTGCTCATCGCGGCGTTGGCCCAAGCGCCCGACGTCGCCACGGTGACCGCGGTGGAGGTGCGGTTGCCCGCACGCACCGACGCCAAGACGCTCGATCGCATCTCGGG
>JAEUJT010000102.1 GCA_016793525.1 Archangium sp.
GCCCTGATGGCGCTGCGCAAGGTGAAAGACCCGCGCGTCGAGCCGATGATGACCGAGGTGTCGCAGAAAGACCCCAGCATCGACGTGAAGCTCAAGGCCGTCGAGCTCATGCGCGAGATGAAGGGCGACGGTCGCGCCGCCGGCCCGGGCTCGGTCATCAACAGCAAAGAGCTCAACAAGCCCATGGAGAAGATGCTCGCCTACCTGCGCGAGCGTGGAGGCTCCGACCTGCACATCACCCCCGGTGAGCCCCCCATCATTCGCGTCAACGGCGTGCTCGAGCGCGTGCAGTCGGGAAAAATCGAGGCCGACCCGGCGAAGCTGGCGCTCTTCGAGATGCTCGACCCGGTGCGCAAGCCGATTCTCGACAAAACCGGTGCGGTCGACTTTTGCTACACGATTCCCGGCGTCGGCCGGTACCGCGCCAACATCATGAAGATGAAGCGTGGGTATGCCGGCGTGTTTCGCGTCATTCCCAACCGCGCGCCGACGTTCGCCGAGCTCGGCATGCCGAAGAGCCTCACCGACATCGGCACCTACCACCAGGGCATCGTGTTGGTGACTGGGCCTGCGGGCTCCGGCAAGACCACCACGATGACCGCGCTCATCAACTACGTGAACGAGACGCGGCACGCCCACGTGCTGACCTTCGAAGACCCGGTCGAGTACATCCACCAGCCGAAGAAGGCGCTCATCAACCAGCGCGAAATCGGCAAAGACTCGATGACGTATTCGGCGGCCATGCGCGGAGCGCTCCGCGAAGACCCCGACGTGATTGTGGTCGGCGACATGCGGGACCCCGAGACCATTCGCCTCTCGCTCCTCGCGGCCGAGACCGGCCACCTCGTCGTCGCCACCATGCAGACCACCGGCGCCGTGGCCACCATCGAGAAGCTGGTCGAGGCGTTTCCCGTCGACGAGCAGACCCAGGTGCGCGGCGGCTTGTCCGAGAGCTTGAAGCTCATCGTCTCGCAGATTCTGGTGCCGCGTGCCGACGGGCAGGGCCGCATCGGCGTGTATGAGATTCTCAAGAGCAGCTCGTCGGTGCGCTCGCTGATCCGCGACAACAAGACATTCCAGCTGCCCAGCACCATGGTCATCGGGCGCTCGGTGGGCATGCAGACGCTCGACGGCTCCCTCGAGGAGCGGTTCCGCGCGGGGCAGATCAGCTTCGAGACCGCGATGCAGTACGCCCAGAACAAAGACAACTTCGCCAAGCTCAAGTCGGGCCCCGCGCCGGCGGGAGGCCCGGTCGCCAAGCCGTCGGCGCCCCCTGCACCGGCCGCTGGAGCCCGCCCAGCCACGGGCACCGCCCCCGTCTTGTCGCCGGCTGCCGCTCGCCCTGCGGGCGCCCCGGGTGCACCGGGTGCTGGGCCCGCCGCACCTGGCGCTCGTCCCGCTGTCGCCGCCCCTGGTGCCAAACCCGCCGTACCCGGTGCGCCTGGCGCCCCCGGGAGGAAGCCATGAGCCCCGCTCCCGTCGCCACCGCCCCCGCTGCCGGAGCCGCCGCCAAACCCGGCGCCAGCGAGCGCATCGCGCGCTTCTTGAAGATGATGAACGACTGGGGCTCCAGCGACTTGCACCTGTCGGTCGGCAAAGCGCCGATGTTCCGCATCGACGGCGTCATCACCGAAATTCGCTACCGCGCGCTCACCGACGGCGATTTTCGCACCCTCGTCGAGCCGGTGACCCCGCCGCACCTGTGGGCGCAGTATCTGAAGACCGGCGACGTCGACTTCGCCTACGACCTGCCGGGCATCTCCCGCTATCGCGTCAACCTCTTTCGCCAGCAGCGCGGCATGGGCGCGGTGTTCCGCAACTTGTCGTCGAAGCTCATCACCATTCAGCGGCTCAACCTGCCTGACGTGGTGCACCGCTTCGTCGACATGAAGTCGGGGCTGGTGCTGGTGACGGGGCCCACCGGCTCGGGCAAGTCGACGACGCTGGCGGCCATCATCAACGAGATGAACACCAAACACGCGATGCACTTCATCACCATCGAAGACCCGGTGGAGTTCGTGCACGAGAACAAGAAATCGATTCTCACCCAGCGCGAGGTGGGCACCCACGCCGAGGGCTTCGCTCCGGCCATTCGCGCCGCGATGCGCGAGAACCCCGACGTGATTCTGGTCGGCGAAATGCGCGACCTCGAGACCATCGCTGCCGCGCTGCAGGCCGCGGAGACCGGCGTGCTCGTGTTCGGCACGCTCCACACCAACTCGGCGGCGAAGACCATCGACCGCCTCATCAGCGCGTTTCCCACCGACCGGCAGCCCGGCGTGCGCGGCACCATCTCCAACGTGCTGCGCGGGGTGGTGGCGCAGCAGCTGCTCCGCAAGAAGGCCGGCGGTCGCGTGGCCTCGGTGGAGATCATGTTCAGCAACTTCGCCATCAGCTCGATGATCCGCGAAGGCAAGACGTTTCAGATCAGCAACGCCATCAGCTCCGGGAAGAAAGACGGGATGATCTCGATGGACGAGACGCTGAAGCAGCTCGTCATCGACGACGTCGTCGAGGCCCACGACGCGCTCGACAAAGCCATCGACAAAGATGCGTTCCGCGAAGCCCTCAGGTCCGCCAACATCGTCATCGAAGGTGAAGTCGACGACGCGGCGGCGGCCGAAGCAGCAGCCGCCGCGGCGGCTCCAGCGGCCGGCGCGGCAGCGGCCAAGTCGGCGTAGTCGTCGCGATGCGCATCCCAGCGGCGGCGTGGGGCCTGGTGAAAGAAGTGGCGCGGCACCTGCTGCGCCGCCCGGTCGTCGGGCTGGTGGCCATCGCGCGCACCACCGACGGGCAGGTGGTGTTGATTCGCCGAGGAGACACCGGCGAATGGGCCCCCCCCGGCGGCACGCTGGAGTGGGGCGAGACGTTTCGCTCCGCGCTCCCCCGCGAGCTGCTCGAAGAAGCCGGAGTCGACGTGCTCGAGGTAGGGGAGGTGCTGGGCGTGTATTCAGACCCGCGCCGCGACACCCGCTTCCACGCCGTCACCGTGGTGGTGGCCGCCACCGTGTCGGCGCCGCACCGGCCTCCGATGAACTCGCTCGAGATTCGCGATGTGGGCCTGTTCGCCCCCGACGCGCTGCCGTCGCCGCTCGCCCACGGAATGAGCGACGTGGTGGCCCGAGCGTTGAGCGGCACCCGCCACTGGGAGTGAGCCGTCGCTCGCAGCGGGGTGGCACGCCCGAGTCAGGCACGTGCCCGCTGAAATGAATCGGCGCGCGGGCGATGTGTCACCGGGCGGAACCTCCACCAGCCGCGCGCTGGCTCCGGCGCACGACCGCGGCGTGGGGTTGGCATGTACCGCTGGGCGAGCGACGCGATGAACAGGTCGGCGTGAGTCACCGCGACGGAATCGCCACCAGCCGCGCGATGGCCTCGGCACATGAGCGCCAGGCGCTACCGAGCATGAGGTCATGTGGCGCTCCCGGGAGCAGCGTGAAGCTGCCCGGCGATGGAGCGCCCGTGCTCGACCCACACGTTGGATCCAGCGCGCCGACGATGACGTCGACCCGCACGTTCGACGCGAGCGGTCGCGGCGTAGGCACTCCGAGGAGCCGGCCGAGCGCCCAGCGCGGGTACGTCACCGCGCGAACCCGCTCGAGCGCACGCTGCACGTCGGCGGGCTCCACGGTGCCCGAGAACATCGCGTGCTCGAGGAATTCAGCGTGGTGGTACAGCTCTTCTTGTCGGCCAGTTGCCGCCGCTCGCAGGCTCCTCGCCGGCCATCGCCACGCGGTGCGCGCCGCTTCGCGGATCAACTGCGCGTTCGTTGGGCACGAGAGCAACACCGCGTGGTCGATGGGCGCGACCCCGAGCGCGGCGCGCGTCAAGCGAGCGCCGAGGGAGTGCCCGACGACGACCGGCGCCGGGCGCACCGCCCTCCACGTGGAGACGATGGCCTCGACACACGCGGTCACCGAAAACGACGTGGCGGTGAGCGGCAGCTCGACCACATGCGCCGGGTGACCCAAGGCCTCGAAGAACGGCACGAAGTGC
>JAEUJT010000126.1 GCA_016793525.1 Archangium sp.
ATGACCCCCGCGCTGCCTCAGCCCGCGGTGGGGGCGCCTGCGCAGAAGCCGGCCACGCTTCCTCCGCGCGTCACGGGCATGGCGCCTGCGGTCACCCAACCTCCGGCCGCGGCGAAGCCGTCGACACCTCCTGCGGCGTCAAAGCCTCCGCCGTCGCGGGCCCCCGCACCGGTCGCCGCCGAGGGTGGGCTGTCAGAACAGAAAATCAAGGCCATCTACGACGCGTACGTCATGGCCAAGAAGCGCTGCGGCGAAGACACCTCGAAGTTGTCGCTCACCTCGGTGGCCGACACGCTGAAGAAGCAGGTGCCGGCGCTGATGAAGCAGCACGCCGCGAAGTCGGTCGAGTTCAAGGTGGTCATCAAAGACGGCAAGGCCGTGCTGCGCGCGCTCCCCAAGGAGTGACGCGGCGGGTGTGGGCGCGTTACGGAACCCGGAGCCAGTCGTCGGCGTTGCGCGTGAGGGTCAGCCCCATGGTTTCAGCGCCCACGGTGACGTCGACGCAGACGTTGGCCGACGCGCTGGGGCACACCCCAACCGAAACCGAGACCGCAGGCAGGGCCCCGGTCGTCGCCGCCGAGGTGAGCACGAACGCGCGCACGTCATCGGCCTGCGCCGCGCTGGGGACCCATCGAAAGCGCGTACGGTCGGGCTCATTGGCGACGGTGGTGACGACTCCATCGATGACGAACTGCCCTGGGCGCAGCGCCGCTGCCTGAATTCGACCGGCCCCTTCGGCCGCCGTGGCGTTTACCAGCGCGGAGCACCGCGGAACGATGCGAATGGCGTTCGCGCCGTCGGCCGTCACCGCGTTGTCGGACACGTCGGTGGTGCACGAGGCCGCCGTGTCGCGCGTCGAGTACCAATATTCTTCGGCTGACACCGTGCCTCGGTCTGCGCGAGCGCGGAGGGCGTCGATCACCACCACATGCGACGGCGGCAGGGGCACCACATAGCGCCGAAACGACGACAGCCAACCGCGGGAGTCGGTGCGCCCGTACGGCGCGCTGGCGTTGACTTCGATGGCCGAGCGGGAGCCGACGGAGAGGCTGCTCACCGTGGCCGCTTGGCCGTAAATCTGACTGAAGTCGGTCGCGGTGTTGCTGTTGATGTGCGCCGCAGGAATCACCAAGGTGTTGGCCGCGCTCGGGACCCAGTCGGGGTTCAACGTCGTGTCGTACGAGCCGTTTGTGCCTGGCAGCGGGTTGCAGATGTTGCCGTAGCTCGCATCGGCGAGGAGCCGGTTGCCGAACGCCGACCACATGATGGCCGCGGCATCGAGCTCCATGTGGGGGTAGGTGCTGGGCACCGCTGAGATGGCGACCATCGCCCCGTCAGCCTGTTTGGCTCGCAGCTCGCTGCGCGCGCCCGTCGTCGACAGCCCTGATTGGCCCACCCGCGCGGTGGCGCCGAACCCCGGGTAGATCGAGATTGCCGGCGCGCCGAGCATCGGCGTCGTGCACTGTGCCGCCAGCGCAGACCAGTCGCGCACGAGCTCGGCGGGGAACTCCCACGGGTCGCGGAGGCCTGCGTCGTAATATTTGTTCGCGAAGTAATCGCGCGCGAAGCACGGGGAGAGGGCGGTCGAGCCGCGCGCCGCGCCCCCGACGATTTCGGGCCACAGCGCCATGAGCAGCGCGGTGACGCCGTGCCCGCGCCCGCGGTGTGCATCGCCGAAGTCGACCACCAGCCCGTCGGTCATCACCAGGTCGACGACCCAGCGAGCGGTGGCGGTCATCGCCGCCGAGTCGTACGCGCCCGTGCTGCGGCCCAAGCTGTGGCGGAAGACCAGCTCGGTGCTCATCAGATCTCCAAATGAGTACAAGACGTAGCTGGTGCCTTCTTTGTACCCGCCGGTCGTTAGATAGAAGTCTCGGTGAAAGGTGTTCGACTCGTTCACCAGGGTGATCAACTGCTCGGCTCGAGCGTCTTCGTCGTAAAACGCCACGGCGTAATACGCGACGCCAGACGCCAGGGTCGGGCTCCAGTTGTTGCCGTTGACGTAGCTCCAATGGTTGAGCGTCTTGGCTTTGATCCACGCGTCGACGCGGATCTTCAGCTCGTCGAAAATCATGGCGCGGTTCGAGGGCGTGAGCGTGTCCCACAGGGTATCGACGAAGAGCGACCAGTACTGGACCAGCGGCGAGGTGATCAGGTCGTACCCGTACGCGTAGCCCTGCGACCACGAGAAGTTCTTCGTTCGATTGCCCGACGGCCCGATGTTGCCCGGGTCGATCCGCTCCGAGGCGTTGGTGACGTACGTCGAGGTGAACCGCGCCAACTCGGCGGTGACGAACGCGTTGGTCAAGGTGGTCATCTGCGCCGGAGAGAAGTCACACGTGGCGGAGGTCGCGTGGCACGCCGCCATACGCCGGATGAGGTGCAGGGTCGCACGAGCGCGGTTGTCGTCGAAGGTCGGCGGCGAGGCCTGGAGGTACGCGTTCGCGGGGTGGTTCGTCATCGACGGCGCTTGGCCGTCGCAGCCACGAGAGCCCCGCGTGATGGGGTCCCACAGGTCTCGCACGTCGAAGACCTGGCCCCAGCCGCCCGGAGCCGGCGTGCACGGCGCGTTGACGATTGGCGCCATGGCGGCCAGCCATTCCGAGTTGCTCCCGAACAGCCGCGGGTGTGTCAGCGCCGGTCGCCTCGCCACACCGCCGTCGAGTGACACGCCTCCGTCGAGCGACGCTCCACCGTCGAGTGACACGCCCCCGTCGAGTGACACGCCGCCGTCGAGTGACACGCCGCCGTCGAGTGACAGGCCGCCGTCGAGTGACACGCCCCCGTCGAGTGACACGCCCCCGTCGAGTGACACGCCGCCGTCGAGTGACACGCCGCCGTCGAGTGACACGCCGCCGTCGAGTGACGCTCCACCGTCGAGTGACGCTCCGCCGTCGAGTGACGCTCCTCCATCGAGTGACACACCTCCGTCACGATCGGGTGCAACGCCGGAGTCTGTCGCTCCCTGCGGGTCGAGGATCTCGCCCTTCGGAGTGCAGCTTGCCCAAGCGAGACACATCAACAGCGCTGCTCGAGAACGCATCGTCGAAGCATGCCTCAACCGGGCATGCGGGAACATCGCCAGCGTCCGACCTTGAGGAGCGTGGGCTGGAACTGAGCATTCAGAGATCCACTCCCCGCTTCATGGGCGGCGTGCCCGAAGTGGCGCTCAGCTCCCGGCGGGGATGTCGCGAACGACGACGCCTCTCCAGAAAGCCACTCGGCCCCGAATCTGTGCCGCCGCTGCGAGGGGCGCTGGGTAGACAATGACGCTCAGGTACGAGGCCGTGCTCCGCGCGCTCCCCAAGGAGTGACGCGAAGGTCAGCCGTTGCGCCGCCCCCAGGCAACGAAGAGTGACAGGCCCACCAGCAGCGCGTTGAAGGGCGTGCTCCCCGCCTCGTCACGCGAGACGTGAAAGGCAATGGCGCCCAGCTGCAGCGCGGCGCACCCGAGCGCGGCCAGCGACGTCAGCCGGGGAACGATGCGCGTCAGCGACGGCAGCACCACGCCGAGGCCTCCGAGGAGATCGACCAGCGCCGTCAGGTGCAGGAAAGGCGGGGCGACCTGGCCCATCCACGGCATCGCCGCGGCGAGGGTGGAGATGGGCGTGAGCAGCTTCCACGCGGCGGTGCCGACGAAGGTCACGGCCAGCAGCCACTGAACGCTCCAGAGCGCCACGTGCAGCCCTTTCGAGGGTGGG
>JAEUJT010000173.1 GCA_016793525.1 Archangium sp.
GGCGGTAACGTCTCGGGCGCCGGCAACGTCGTGGTGAAGCGGCTGGGCATTCTCAACCGCAAGTTCATGTGGCCGAGCTACGAAGACCGGCTCCGCCGCAACCTGGTGCGCGCCGGGCAGCCCCAGGGGTACACCCCCGAAGACGTCATGGCGCTGCAGGAGATCGGGTTGATCGTCGGCACCGTCTTCGGGCTGCTGGTGGCCAACGCGATCAAGCAGCCGCTCGGCTTCGGGCTGCTCGGCTCTTTGCTCGGCTTGTTCTACCCGCTGATCTGGGTGAACGACCTGGTGACCAAGCGCCACCTGCAGATCACCCGCGCGCTGCCGTTCAACCTCGACCTGCTGACGCTGTCGGTCGAGGCCGGGCTCGACTTCACGGCGGCGCTCGACACCGTCGTGCGCAAAGGCAAGCCAGGGCCGCTGCGCGACGAGCTGAACCTGGTGCTCAAGCAGCTGAAAATGGGCAAGACGCGCGAGGAGTCGCTCAAGTCGATGATCGCCCGCGTCGACCTGACGTCGCTCACCCAGTTCGTCACCGCGCTCATTCAGGCCGACAAGATGGGCACCAGCATCGGCAAGGTGTTGCGAGTGCAGTCGACCCAGCTGCGCATCGAGCGCTCCCAGCGGGCCGAGAAGCTCGCCAACGAGGCCCCGACCAAGATGTTGCTCCCGCTCATCGGGTGCATCTTCCCCACGGTGTTCATGATTCTGTTCGGTCCGATCATCTTCGCCTTCATGGTCGACGGGAGAGGGTTCTAACCGTGGCCCCCGCCAACCCGCCCCCGCGCCGCCGCGCCGCGCCGCCGAGGGCCGAGCGAACCGACGAGTCTGAGGCGTACCGCCCGTCGGCGAAGCTGGTGTGCACCGCCGGCCCGGCCGAGGGCACCGAATACGTGCTCGAGGGCGACGAGGTGGTCATCGGGCGCGCCGCCGAGAACCCGGTCTCGGTTCCCGACACCTCGATGTCGCGCAAGCACGCGGTGTTGCGTCAGACCGGCGGCGGGTGGGCGGTGTCTGATCTCGGCTCCGGCAACGGCACGACGCTGAACGACGAGCCGGTGAGCGACGAGACCCCGCTCGGCAACGGCGACGTGATCGCGATGGGTGAGACGGCTTTTCGGTTCGTCGCGGGCGCGAACGATGAGGCCCCGGTGCAGGCCTCGGCCCCGCCGAAGAGCAGCGTCCCCGCCAGGCGGCCACCGGTGCGAACGGCGCGGGCGGCGGGCGCGGCGCCTCCGACGTCGGCCCTCGATCGGGCGCGCGCGCGACCGGTGCGCAGCACCCGGCGCGAAGAGGTAAAACAAGAGGTCGTCAACAAGCGCAAGCTCTTCATTCGCGTCGCCGGCGTGGTCGGCATTCTCATGTCGGGCCTCATCGGGTGGAAGGCGATCGACAACAAGCGGCGGCTCGAGCAGCAGCGAACGATCGTCGCCCAGTCCGAGCGCAAGCGCGAGCTCGACAACGCGTTTCAAGAGGCGAAGCGGCTGTCGCGCGACGGCAAGTGGGAAGAGGCGAAGGCCCGGTTGCTCGAGCTGCAAGAGGCCGACGCCACCTACGAGCCGAAGTCGATTCAGAACTACATCGAGCGGGCCGAGCAAGAGATCCCCAACCAGAAGATGCTGGCCCTGGCGAGCGAGGCGCTCGATGCGGGCACGCTCGGCGCGGCCGCGGCACAGTTGGCCAAGGTGAGCGGCGCCATCGGCCCGACCGAGACGCTGCGCAGCGCGCTGGCCGATCAGCTCGACGCGCGAATCGTGGGCAAGCTCGGCGAGGCGAGGGCGTTGCTGGCGAGCGCAAATGACCCGGTGAAGCTCGAGCAGATCAAGGTGCTCACCGGCGACATTCTCGCCGCCCGGCCCGACGACCGCGAGGCGCTCGAGGTGAAGCAACTGGCCGAGCAGGCGCTGACCCGGCTGCGCACGCCAGGGCACGTGGCCCAGGTGGTCGAGCAGCCGTGGCTCGAGGCGCAGCAGCGCTTTCGCACCGGCGATCAGTCGGGCGCGCTGTCGCTCGCGCAGGGGTGCTCCGACAAATACGCCCAGTGCCGCACGCTCGAGGGGCAGATCAAGGAGTTCGAGGCCAAATACAAGGCGCTGGAGTCGCTCGGCGAAAACGACGTGTACGCGCTGTTCGAGCTCGATCGTCGCATCGGCGGCGGCCAGTCGAGCGAGCTCTCGCGGCCGATCAAGACCCGGCTGGCGGCGCTCTTCTACCGCGAGGCGTCGAAGGCGAAGACCACCGGCAACTGGGCCAAGGCGATCGAGGCGTCGCGCAAGGTGCTGCAGGCCGACCCGAACAACACCGGCGCGATGAACGTGCTCTCCGAGGCGCGCGCGCAGGCCCGGGACATCTACCTGCGGGGTTACCAACTCAAGGAGACCAGCCCCGACGAGGCGGCGCGGTTGTTCAAAGAGGTGGTGGCGATGACGCCGAAAGACGACGAGTACCACCAGAAGGCCGACGCCCGACTGGCTGAGCTGCAGAAGCAATGAAGCAGCGCGACCTGTTCGCTGACGCGCCAGCTCCTGCGACGCCGAAGCAACCGACGCCTCCGAAGCAGCCGACGCCCGCCGCTCCCGCCGCGGTGTCGACGATCGCGGTCGAGCAGGTGCCGGTGACGCCCAGATCGGCGGAGGTCGTGCGCGCGACGTCTGGGCAGGTGACCTCTGCGCAGATGACGTCTGCGCAGGTGACGGTGACGACGCAGCCGTCGGGCGCCGTGGCGCGCCTCGCGGCGGTGAGCGCGAACGCTCCGGGCGACGTGCCGACCCCCGCCTGGCGCCGCCGTGGAGCCGAGCGCACGGTGTGGTCGGTGTCGCAGCTGACGGCGCAGATCAAAGACTTGCTCGAGCCGTCGCTGATGCGTGTGGCGGTGCGCGGAGAGGTGACGGGCTTTCGCGGGCCGAACGTGCGCGGCCACCTGTACTTCTCGGTGAAAGATCGCTTCGCGGTCATCGAGGTGCGGCTGTGGCAGAGCACTGCGAAGACGCTCGCGTTCGCGCTCCGCGACGGCTTGTCCGTGGTGGTCGAGGGGAACATCGAGGTGTACGAGCCGCAGGGCCGCTACAGCCTCATCGCGAGCCGCATCGAGCCCGAAGGTGTCGGCGCGCGCGCGCTGGCCTTCGAGCAGCTGAAAGCGAAGCTCTCCGCCGAGGGGGTGATCGGCCCGAACCGGAGCCGCCCGAAGCGCGCGCTCCCGGTGCGGCCGCGGCGGGTGGGGGTGGCGACCAGCGTGTCGGGCGCCGCGCTGCGCGACTTCGTGAAGGTGCTGCACCGCAGAGACCCCTCGGTGCGGGTGGTGGTGTGCGACACCCGAGTGCAGGGCGAAGGCGCGGCGCACGACGTCGCCCGAGCCATTCGTTGGCTCTCGCGCGCCGACATCGACGTGCTGGTGGTGACGCGCGGCGGTGGCTCGGTCGACGATCTCTGGGCCTTCAACGAAGAGCCGGTGGCGCGCGCGATCTTCCAGTGCCCGGTGCCGGTGGTCTCCGCGGTGGGCCACGAGATCGACACCACGCTGGCCGATCTGGTCGCCGACGTACGCGCCCCGACGCCCAGCGCCGCGGCCGAGGTGGTGGCGCCGGTGGTGGCCGAGCTGCGCGATGCGCTGGCCGTGGCGCGGGGGCGGTTGCGGCGGGCCCTCGAGCGGCGAATGAACGAGGCGCGCCAACGCCTCCGCGGTCTCCACGGAGCGCTGGCCGACCCTCGCCGCACGTTGGACCGCCAGCGCCTGATGTTGAACGATGCAGCCGAGCGCCTCGCCCGCGCCTGGCGCACCCAGCGGCGCGACGACGTGGCCCAGCTCCGTGCCATGAGCCAGCGGCTGCAGCGGGCGCGTCCGCAAGCGCAGATGCAGCAGAGGCGAGAGGCGCTGGCGGGGCTCAAGAATCGGCTCCACACCGCGGGGGTGCGCACGATGAGAGAAGCGCGCTCCGAGCTGACGCAAGCCGCGCAGGGGCTGCACCGTCAGACGCCCAAGGCGAGGCTGGCCACCGGGCGGGCGCAGCTGGCGGCCACCGCGTCGCGGCTCCGAGCGTGGGCGCCTCGGCACCCGCAGCGCGAGCGGGAGCGGCTGGCGGCGTTGGTGGCCCGGCTCGATGCGCTGAGCCCGCTCCAGGTGTTGGCGCGCGGGTACGCGGTGGCTCGCCGTGCCGATGGGCGGGTGGTGCGCCGCGGCGACGACGTGCGGCCGGGCGACGCTGTCGAGGTGACGGTGGGCGATCGTGCGCGAATCTCCGCCCGCGTGTCGGCCGTGCGCCGAAGCGACGAAAACGACTGACGAGTTGCCCGGGCCTTCGCGGGCGCGTGATCCACTCGGTGCCAAGCGCTTCGGTACGTGCGCCGGGTCGCCGGGTGCGCACCTGGTCGAGAGCAACAGGCCTCCATTGCGCCGACGAGCCCCTGCCGGTCGCGACCAGAAACATCGCGGCCTCGCGCTGCAGTCGTGTTTCGATGTGGGGGTATGCCGCTCCGCCGCAGTCGTCGTGTGCGCCACAGCATTTCTGGAATTGCTGTCGTCGTCGGGTT
>JAEUJT010000177.1 GCA_016793525.1 Archangium sp.
CGTGGTCTCGGTGAAAAAGCCAGTGGGGCCGAGTGAGCCATACACCTCGTCGGTCGAGACCATGACGAAGCGGGAGATGCCGACGGTGCGCGCGGCCTCGAGCAGCACGTTGGTACCGAGCACGTTGGTGGTGACGAACGCCTCAGGCCCCAGAATGGAGCGGTCGACGTGGCTCTCCGCGGCCAGGTGGAGGATCGAGTCGATGCGGTGGGTGCGCAGCACGTGCTCGACGAGCTCGCGGTTCCCGATGTCGCCTTTGACGAAGACGTGATTCGGGTCGCTTTCGAGCGCGGTGAGGTTCTCGAGGTTGCCGGCGTACGTCAGCTTGTCGAGGTTGACGAGCTTGGCCGTCGGCCGAGTTCGGCGCAGGTACTTGACCAGATTTGAGCCGATGAAGCCGGCGCCGCCGGTGATGAGAATGTTCATGGACGGCCGGCAGGTACCATTCACGTCCTGAAAATCAAGTGGTACAGGCGGGGCCTCCTATGGCCGCTTCGCATCCCAATGAAACCACGATCGAAGGCCGGCTCCACGCGGCGCTGGCGGAGCGCGACGCGGCGCTCACCGCGTTGGCGAAGGAGCGGGCGCTGGTGAATGCGCTGCGGCTGGCGCTCCAGCGACGTGGCGAGCCGGTGCCTCCCCACTACCCCCTCGACGCCGCGCTCGACGCGCCGCCGCTGAGGTACGTGGTCGCCGACGCGCTGAACGATCGCGCCAAGACGGCGCTCGGGCCGGTGCACGACGCGGTGAAGGCGTTGGCGGAACGTTGGAGCCGCTCCACGTGACGGTTTGGCAGGCCGACGTGGTGGTGCCGGTGTACCGCGATGCGGGCCAGGCCGAGCGGTGCATCGCCGCGGTGCTCCAGCACAGCGGGGCTTCGCTGCGCCGGCTGATCGTCGTCGACGACGCGGGCCCAGACTCCGACGTGCGGCCGCGGTTGCGCGCGCTGCGCGACGCGAACGACGCCGTTCGACTGATCGAAAACGAGTCGAACCAGGGCTTCGTCGAGTCGTGCAACCGAGGCCTGGGGTTGCGGGCGGGGCACGCGGTGGTCTTGAACGCTGACACCGAGGTGACGGCGGGGTGGCTGGCTGAGCTGCTCGCAGTGCTGCACGGCGCCGACGATGTGGCGGCGGTGTGCCCGCTCTCGAACAACGCCGGCGCGTGTACGGTGCCGGTCTCGGCGACGCCGTCTGGCGAGGTGGCTCGAGCGCTTGGCGTCGAGGCCCTGCCTCGCGCGACCGAGCTGCCCACCGGCGTCGGGTTCTGCATGCTGATGCGTGGCGCGGCGCTCGATGCGCTGGGCGGCTTCGACCCCGCGTACGGCCGCGGCTACAACGAAGAGAATGACTGGTGCCAGCGCGCGCGAGGCCAGGGCTGGCGGGTGATGCGCGCGAACCGCGCGTTTGTCTTTCACCAGGGCGAGTCGGCGTTCAAAGGGGAGCGTTCGGCGAGGGACCAGTACAACGGCCGGCGGCTGGTGGCGCGCTACCCGCGCTACCTCGAAGAACATCGAAGCTTCGATGCCTCACTCGACGCCACGCTGGCCAGCCGAGCGGTCGGCGCCGCGGCGCGTGCTCCGCGGGTCGTGGTCGACGCGCGCTTTCTCCGGACCGACGGTTGGAGCGAGGGTGCCCGGGCAGAGCAGCACCTGGTTCGCCGGTTGAGCGTCAACGCCGCGGTGGCCGCCTCGCCTGAGGCGCTGCTCGAGGCCGACGTGGTGCACGTGGTTGGGGTACCTCCGCTCTCCGCGGTGCGCGAGATGGTACGTCGCACCAACCACCTCGTCGTCTCCGTCGTCGATGTGCCTGGGGCGCTGGGGGGCTTCTCGGCGGCGGAGTCATGGTCCGAGGTGCGGTCCCGACGCGCGGCGTTGTGGCTGGTGGCGCAGGTGGCAACGGTGGCCGTTCCAACGGTCGACGCGGCGCTGCGACTGAGCGCCTTCGCGGGGGTGGCTCCGGCCGACATCTCCATCGATGGGTGGCAGGTCGAGCCGCCCGCAGTCGAGGTCCGCGCTGAGGCCCGTCGTCGGTACACCTTCTCGGCGCAGACGGCGCTGGCGGTGGGCATCGACGAGGGCACTTTCGATGCCTGGAGCGCCATGGCTGAGCCGCTGACGTTTATGTCTCCGGCGCTGGCCAGCGAGGCCGAGGTGGTGGTCGCGTCGGCTGGGGTGGTGGTGGTGCCGGCCTCGTCTGCCTGCATCGGCTACGACGAGGCCCTCGCGCGAGCGGCTGGAGTGCCGGTGCGCACCATCGATGCGTGGGTGCGGCGCGAGGTGGTGGAGAAGGCGCCTGCCGCGGCGGTCACCCTCCAGTGGCCAGCGCTGTACGCGCGGCTGGTGTCGGCGCCGCTGGAGGTGGTGCTGACTCGGCGTCGGCGAGCGAGCGAGCTGCTCGACGCTCTGGCGCCCTGATTCGCTGAAAAACGGCAC
>JAEUJT010000218.1 GCA_016793525.1 Archangium sp.
CTGCGAGCAGAAGCGGGCCGAGACCTGCGCGTCCGTGTTCGCGCCCTCACGACGCTCGCGGGCCTCACGGGGAGCCGTTTGGGCAACCTCCCTGACGCTGTTCGCCTGCAGCGCGAAGCGGAGGCGAGCCTCGAGGCTCTGGGCGGAAGCCCGCTCCTGTTGGGCAAGCTGCTCGACAACATGGCCGCGGTGCACTTCACCCACCGAGACTACGGAACCGGGCTCCGACTCTCGGAGCAGGCGATGCCGCTGTTGCAGCAGTCGCTCGGCGACGATCACCTCGACGTCGCCATTGCGTGGACCAACCGGGGCATCGCGTTGCGCGGCCTCGGTGAGACGCGAGGTGCCATCGAAGCGCAGCACCGTGCGCTGGGAATCAAGGAGCACCTCTTCGGGCCCGATCACCCCAGCGTCGCGACGTCATTGATCAACCTCGGCGAAGCGCATCGCTCGCGCGAGGAATGGGCCGAGGCCGAGGTGCTCATGCGTCGGGCCATCGCCAGCCGAGAACGGTTCTTTGGCCCCACCCACACTGAGCTCGGCGGCCCGCTCATCAACCTGGCGCTCATCGAGTTGGCGCAAGGTCGATTCCAGGCAGTGAAAGCAGGGCTCCACCGCGTCGAGGCCCTCTTCGAGAACCGGGTAGCGCCAGATCACCCCGAGTACCGAGCCTTGACTCAAGCCTGGAATGAACTTCGTCGCGGTCGTCGATAGTCGGTGATGCGAGTGCGACGTCGGTATCTGCGTCATGGGCAGCGCAGTGGCCCGCCGCATGCGACGGCGCCGCACGATGGGCCTGTCGAAATACTTCGGGCATCGACGGTCGAAACAACGTGCGGGAGGTGGCCCGAGAACCGGGAGGGCTACAGAGTGACTACGACTCAGAGGCAGAAGCAGGCTTTTTCGCCTGTGTCGTTCCTGCAGGCTGCGCCGTCTGGTGACGCTGGGCACATGGCCTTCGGCTTTCCACCTGCGCACTGCGCCAAGTCCGATTCGCAAGGGAGAAAACATGCGTCGAAGGTCGCGTCTGGGTCGCGGTAGTGCATGCAGAATTCGCCGGGTTGGCACCAGCCGTCATTGGCGCACCACTTTCTATCTTTGACGTAGTCGCCTCCGCTGGCGTCGTTCCAGCACGAAGCAGTCAACGCGCCCAGCAGCGCGAAATGGAGTTTCATGGCACTTCTCCTACTCCAGGACGACGTGAAGGCGTACCTGACACAGCCCACCAAGCGTCACTTCAGCTCACGCCCTGAGCCGCGCGCAGGCGTCGGCGAGCCATCAGCCACCATGCGATGGAGTGTGCGCGACGTGCCATCGAAGCGCAGCGTCGGCGCTGGGAGCTTCATCGCGCTCAGTCGATAGTCGGTGGTGTGACCGGAACAACTCGTTTCGAACGCGGCGCGATGACTGCCCGATTGCTACGAGCCGAGCGCGCGCAGTGCCGCGAAAATGAAGAGGATCAGCTGGAGCCCTCCCAATGCGATGCCTGCGCGCGCGAGCGCAACGCCCGACTGCTGGCCGTGCGAGAGCTCGATTTGACGGAGCGCGACGAGCCCGACGACGAGCGCCACGGGTGAGCAACACGCGAAGGCGAGCGCGAGTGACACCACCGCCCACGGGTTGAGCTTCGCGGGCGTCGACGAGGTCACCAGGGCCTTCGGCGCGAAGGGCTGCTGCAGCGCCGGGAGCGGCGTGTTCGTACGAACGGCGACTGTCGTGGGCGCGTCGAACGCGGTGGTGCACTGAGGGCAGACGAGGTGTTGACCCTTCTCGGCCTCGATGGGCGTGCCGCACGCTGGGCAGAACGCGGTGATCACAGCCGGCCCCGCGCCTTGACGTCGAGGTACGCATTCACCGCGGTCACCGACAGCGAATGGGCGTCGACGTCGAACAGCGTGACGCCCTGCTGGCTGATGCGGCGCTTGAAGCGCTCTCGCTCGGTGAGGACCTCACTTGCGACGGCGAGCTGCCACGCGGCTTCGGCGCTCGTCGGTGGCTCGCGGAGGAGCGAGCTCAGTGCCGTGTCTTTCACCGAGAGGCACACCGGCACGTGGCGTCGCTGGAGGTGGCGAAGCGGCCGCTCGAGCGTCGAGGTCTGCTCTTCATCGACGAAGTCGGTGAACAGGCACACCAGGCTGCGGCGAGTGAGGCGCACGCTGAGCTCTTTGAAGAGCGCGACGTAGTCGACGTAGGTGAGGTGCGGCGTGGCCGAGTACAGCGCGTCGACGATGCGGCGGTACTGCGCGCGGCCCACGCCGGGAGGAACGAAGGTCTTCACCGTGTCGGCGAACACCACCACCCCGACGCGATCGCCATTTCGCACCGCGGCGAAGGCCAGCAGCAGCGCCGCGTTCACCGCGTGATCCAACCGGGTCAACCCGTCGACCACTGCGGCCATGGTGCGGCCCGCGTCGATGCCGATGAGCACGGTCTGGGCGCGCTCCGACTCCATCACCCGGGTGACGGGGCGGCTTCGGCGCGCGGTGGCTTTCCAGTCGACGTCGCGCACTGAATCGCCCTGGGCGTAGTCACGGAGCCGCGCGAACTCGCTCCCCGCGCCGTCGACCCGCAGCCGACGAACGCCGACCACCGCCGCGTCGAGCACGCCGTTGGCGAGGAGCAGACGCCTGGCGCTCCGCATGTCGGGGTACACCGCCGTGGGGAGCGGAGCCGGGGTGACCCGCTCGTGCCACACCAAGCCGAGCGGGCCGCGCACGCGCACGTGGAGCGCTCCAAACTCGAAGCGGCCTCGTCGATGAGGGCACACGTCGTACGTCACCGTGCTTCGCGAGCGCGGAGGCACCTTCACCTCGAGCCGCGGCGGCGCGTCGATGAACGCGTCGGGCACCTCGTCGGTCACCAGCGAGTGCCAGGTGTACGGCGTCGAGTTCGTCACCCTCAGGAGTACGCGCGAGGTGACGCCCGCTTGCAGCCGGTCGGGCACAGTGCGCTCCACGCGGATCCACGCGCGCCGGGCAAACCACGAATCGAGCGCTGCACACGCCAGCAGCATCACGTCGGCGAACGCGACCAGCGGGCGAACATGGGGCACGAAGCCTCCGACCGCAGTCGGCAGCGCCAGCGCGCACAGCAGCACCCACAGTCGCGAAGATGGAAGCACC
>JAEUJT010000240.1 GCA_016793525.1 Archangium sp.
GTGCCGTCCCAAGGTGAGGCGTGGTCAGACTGGAAGATCGTGGTGGAGCTGGCGCGCGCGCTGGGCCTGGGCGCCTACTTCCCCTGGGAGACGATGCGGGAGGCCGCCGCCGCCCCCCACGTGCCGTGGATGCTCGACGCCGCGGCGCAGCCACACCCAGAGACGTCACTCCCGGCGCGCTTCGGCACCATGACGGGGAAGGTGGAGTTCGCGAGCACGCTGCTCGGTCGGGCGGGCCTCGAGCCGTTGCCCGTCTGGGCGCCTCCCGAGCCGGTGAGCGCGCAGTTTCCGCTGCGGTTGGTGACGGGGCCCCGGCCGCGGGCGTACATCAACTCGCAGTTTCACGAGGCCCCGAGCATCAGAGCCAAGCTGCGAGAAGCCGAGGCGCTCGTGGCGCCCAGCGTCGCCGAGCGGTTCAACGTCACCCATGGTCAGCGGGTGGCCGTTGTCTCGCCGTTTGGGCGTGTGGTGTTCCGCGCGGTGGTGTCGAGCGACCTTCACCCTGACACGGTCGTGGTGCCGGCCGGCTTCTCCGAGGCCAACGCAAACGCGCTCATCGGCGACCGGCGAGACCCCATCTCTGGGTTTCCCGCGTTTCGCTCGGGGATCTGCCGGCTCGAGCCGGTCGACCCTCCCCTCTGAGCTGGTGGTGAGGCCTGAAACGGAGCCCCTGCGAAACACGTCAGG
Source organism: Archangium sp. (assembly GCA_016793525.1). The sequence goes on from JAEUJT010000240.1 coordinate 688, forward strand.
CGGTGGCGCGTACACACACTCTGCGCGCCCCATGAGCTCTCCGGCATCGACGTCACTCCTGTTCCTCGCCCTGGCGATGGGTCCCGTTCCCGCGGTGGCCCAGCCATTGGCTCAGTACCTTGACTCAGCCGACCGGCAGAACGTCGACGCCCGGCTGGAGCAGGTCTCCGCCGAGCAGGCCGACGCGGAGGCGGGCCAGGCGTGGGGTGCACTGCTCCCAGCGCTCACCGCCAACGGCGGGTGGACGCACAACCAATACCCCGCCGAGCTCGACCTGCCGACAGGGCCGACCACCACCCAGCGAATCGTCATCGTGCCGCGCGATCAGCTCGACGCGACCTTCAAGGTCGAGGTGCCGTTGATCGACGCGACGAAGTGGTTCCGGGCGGCGGCGGCGGCGGCCAATACCGAGGCGCGGGCCGAGCGAAGGCAGCGAACGCGAGACCAAATTCGGCGGCAGGTGGTGGCCGCGTTCTACCTGCTGGCCGGGTCGCACTCGGTGTTGGAGTCGGCGCGCGCCTCCGCGGGGGTGGCCGAGGCACAGCTCGAGCAGCAGACGGCCAAGCGCGCGGCGGGCGCGGCGACCGAGCTGGAGGTGGTGCGGGCGAAGGCCGAGCTCGAGCGCGCCAAGCAGGTCGTCGCCGACGCCGAGGCGCAAGAAGCCAACGCCCACCGGTCGCTCCACACGCTGAGCGGCCTCGAGCCGAAGAGCCCTCCCGCCCTGGGCGACGACGACCTGCGCCCGGAGGCGCCCCTGGCCGAGCTCGAGAGTCGCCTCGAGCTGCTGCCGGCGGTGAAGGCGGCCGAAGCCGAGGTGTCGGTCGCGGCTCGCAACCGGGCGGCGGCGGCGGCGGCGATCGCCCCGTCGGTGAACGCGCAGTTCACCGAGCGACTGACCAACGCCACCGGCTTTCAGAATCAACCGTCGCTGTGGAACGGCGGAGTCACCTTCAACTGGCGGTTCGACGTCAGCGGGGTTCAAGGCTTTCGGGTCGCGGGGGCGCAGGCGCAGTCGGCGGTGCTCAACGCGGAGAAGGCGCGGCAGCAGGCACGCGATCAGATCCATTCCGACTGGCAGCGCGTTCGGGCGGCCATCACCAAGGTGTCGGCGGCGAAGTCGCAGGCCGAGGCGGCGAGACGGGCGGCGGCGCTGGCGCGCGAGCGCAACGCGGCCGGGGTGGCCACGCAGCTCGACGTGATCCAGAGCGACCGCGACGTATTCGCTGCAGAGGTGAATGACATTCAGGCGCGCTTCGACCTCGCCTCCGCCCGCGCGTCGCTGCACGTGAGCGCCGGCCTGACGCCTCAGGAGGCCAAGTGAACGCGAAGCCGATCACCACCCGGGCCAGCCTGTTGGGCCGCGCTCGCACCATGGCGCGCATGGGCATCACGATGATGTTCTTCGATCGGCTGAAGCTGCTCGGCACCCTGTTCGGGGTGGTCTTTGCGGTGGTGCTCGGCAACTTCCAAGCCGGCACATTTCTGGCGCTCGCCTACAAAAACCGAATGTTCGTCGACGCGGCGGAGGTCGACATCTGGATCACGCCGCCGGGCACCCGCCAGTTTCAGGCCGGCAGCCCACTGAACGACTCGCAGCTCAATCGGGCGCGGGCCGCGGCTGGGGTTGCCTGGGCCGAACCGTTGGTGCTGCAGACCGCGCAGGTGCAGCTGCCAAACGGTGGCGGAGAGCCGGTCTCGCTCGTCGGCGCGCGGGCGCCCCGCTACGCCGGTGGCCCGTGGAACCTGGTGAAGGGCAGCGTCGAGGCGCTGAACCAGCCCGACGCCGTCATCTTCGAAGACGCGGAGCGCGAGAAGTTGGGGGGCCTCAACCTGGGCAGCGTGCGTGAGCTGTCGGGGCACAAGGTTCAAGCCGTCGGCTTCACCTGGGGGCTCCTCCCGTTCGCCCCGGCCTACGCCTTCGCCGAGCAGGAGTTGGCGCGCTCCA
>JAEUJT010000246.1 GCA_016793525.1 Archangium sp.
GGCGGCGGAGCTGCGACAGGCGGCGGAGCTGCGACGGGTGGCGGAACTGCGACAGGCGGCGGAACTGCGACGGGTGGGGGAACTGGCGGAGGGACGTCGACAGGCGGCGGAACCGGCGGAGGCGGAGGCACGGTAGACGCGGGTGCCTTCGATGCTGGAGTGGGGTGCTCATCGAGCGGGTGGTGCTGGGTGAACCCGAAGCCCTTCGGTTTCCGAACCTGCAGCACGGCGATGACGAGCTCGGGCGTTGGCTTCGCGGTCCTCGAGGGCGTGCTCTACCGGTTCTTCGACGGCGGTCTGCAGGCGGTCACGCTCAGCGGTCTTCAGGCCGGCGAGTCGGGCTATTCGGTTCTCCCGACCGGGCCCACGAGCGGGTTGCTCACGACCAACAACGGAAAGGTCTACGAGTTCACCCTCGGCCAGCCAGTGATCGAGCGAACCGAGTTCGCAGGGCCGTACTCGCTGTTCTCGTCATCGGCGGGAGACCTCTGGGCGTCCGACCTCTCCAGTCAGCTCGTTCGCTCTGCTTCGCCGACGTCGTGGCCCAGCGTGTCCCTGCCGTACGGGGAAAACGGCGTTATCAACGGCTTCGCGCCCACGGGCGCTCAGGAGGGCATTGGGTGGTTCTCCGACGAGCTCGGCGCGCAGGTGCTGCAGTCGTATTCGAGCGGGTGGACCCTCGTGCCTGGGTTGAATGGCGCGGGCGTGAACTGCCTGTGGGGCGATGAGCCTGGCCGGGTCTACACGACATTCGATGACGCCACGGTCGCGCGCGTCTCACCGAGCGGGCTCACGCCGGTGCTGACGACGCCCAACGACTTCGCGTGTGTGGCGGCCGAGACGGGCGGCCAGCTCTTCGGCTACGGCAACGGAGTGTTCGTTTCGTCGGGTGGCACCTGGGTGAAGGTGCTGTCGCTGCCGACCAACCGCTTCCTCTCGAGCCTGTCGGTGTTGGGCGGTGACGGGCTCACCTGCGGCCCCAATGAGCTCTACACCTCGAGCGGTAGCGATGGCGGTACGTGGGTCAGCGCGCTCTCTGCCACCGTCGATTCCTTGGAGTTCGATGCGCCCCTCCAGGTGCTGGTTCGCGCCGACGGCTCGGCGTACGTGCTCACCAACAGCGCGGCGTTCCTCCTCGACGAGGTGGCGAACGCGAAGGTCTCGGCGCTCGGCGGCACGTCGGGTCAGGTGCGGTACATGAGCCAGCTCGGGCCGAACGACTACATCGCCCGCTTCGCGAACGGCTTCCGTCGTTTCGACGGCTCGACGGTGAGCGCCGTGATGCCGTCGACGTTTCCTCCGTCGTCTTTCTTTTCGTACCAACTCGCCGCCGAGAGCCCGAGCTCGGCGTGGGCCGTGGGCTTCACCGGCAGCAGCTCGACCGACGCGTCCGTCGCCTACTGGGACGGAGGTACGTGGGCGCTGGTTCCGCCTCCCATTCCATCGTCGCAGGTGCGCGCGGTGGCCAGCTTCGGGGGCACCACCTGGGTGTCGATTTCCGACCGTGTGTACCGGCGCGACGGGAACGCCTGGCTCGATCTGGGCGGCGCGGGGGTCCAGTTCATTCTCGAGCTCCAGCCGCTCGGGGCCGATCGGGTGCTGGCGTGCGGTAGCACCGGCATCGCCCGGAGCTCCCACGACGGTGGCTGGACGCGGGAGAACTCGTTGGGCTGCACGTCGCTGTCGACCGACCCCATCGCGGGCACCGCCATCGCCACCACGTATTCGGTTCAGCCACTGCTGCGCTCCGACGCGGGCGTCTGGACCAGCATGACCATGCCGACCAACATGTACCTCTTGAATTCGCGCATCGGCATTCGCGGCACGCGCGCGTGGCTGGTGGGCGACAACGCGTCGGTCCTGATCAAGCGGTGACAGTCGGTGCGTGGCTGCTGGCGATCGAGCCGCGGAGGTTCAGCGCGCCCCGGCGTCGGTGAGGCACCCGGTGCGGAGGACCTGCACCGCGGGGTTCGTCGGCGAAGCGGCGATCAACTGCCGGGCCAGTGACTCGCCTTCGGCGCTCCGACCGAGCTCGCACAGCGCTCGAACGCGCAGCACCGCGGCCTCGTCCTGGAGCGCCCCGTGGGGAATGTCGCGCGAGTAGGCGTCGAGCGTCGCCAGTGCATCGGCCCAGCGCCCTTCATCAGACGCGTGGAGGGCCTTCGACAGCGCTCGGAGCTCGTCGTTGAGCGTGGGCCGAGCAGCCGGTGGAGGCGGCTCCGCCGTGGGCACCTCGACGACCGCCTCGGCAGGCGGCGGGGCAACCGGCGTTGGCGCCTCGGCTGGGCGAGCCGAGGGCCCCGGTCGCGGTGGAGGAAGCACCTGTTTCGCGGGGCCAGCGGCGATGATCTGGACCGGCGGCTCCGGCGGAGGTTGACGCTCTGGAGGAGGTGCCGCCACGCGCGCTGGGGGCATCGGCTGCTGTACTGCGGTCAGCGGTGCGGTGCGTCGCAACGACATGACGCCAGCGGTGGCGGCAGCGCCCAGCGCAGCTGACAGCACCCCCACCAGCACCAGCGTGGTGGT
>JAEUJT010000273.1 GCA_016793525.1 Archangium sp.
AGAGCGGCACCTTCGCGGTGGCGGGGTCGGCTTTCAACATGCGGCACACGGTGATGCCGTCGAGCTGCGGCAGCACCACGTCGAGCAAGATGAGCTGAAACGACTGGCTTTTGGCGAGCTTGAGGCCCTCGGCGCCGGTTGACGTGCACTCCACCTCGACGTCGCCGTCGGCCAGCATGCTGCGCACCAGCTCGCGAATGGCCGGCTCATCTTCGACGACGAGGATGCGGAAGGGCGCGGCCATGATGGGCGCTCCCAGTATACCCGTCACTCGTAGGCGAGCGCTTCTACGACGTCGAGCGACGCGGCGCGGCGGGCCGGGTACAGGCCGGCGATGACCGCGGCCACCGTCGAGAGCACCAGGGTCGACAGCGCGACGCTCCATGAGAAGCGAAACGGCAGGTCCCACCCGGTGGCTTGCACGTTGATGACCTTGGTCACCACGTACCCCACGATCACGCCGAGCACGGTGCCGACCACGCCGCCGGTGAGGCCGATGAACACCGCCTCGCCGGTGAAGAGCTGCATGATCTGTTTTCGATCAGCGCCGATGGCGCGCAGCAGGCCGATTTCCCGGGTGCGATCGATGACTGCCGCCAGCAGGGTGTTGACGACGCCGAGGAGCGCGAGCGCGATGGCGGCGACCTCCATGGCGTGGGTGACGGCGAAGGCATTGTCGATGAGCGAGAGCGCCTCTTGGTGCAGCTCGCCGTTCGACAGAACATACAAATTGAATTCTTTGGCGTAGCGCTCGGTGACTTCTTTACGCACCGCTTCGATGCGCGACGGGTCATCGATGTACAGGTGAAAGCTGTCGACCCGATCGTCGCCGAAATGCTGCGCGAAGACCTGGCGGTCCATGATGATGGCGCCTTGATCTGACGTGTAGTCGACGATGACCGCGCCCACCGTGTAGGTGCGCTCACCGGTCGGGGTGATGACGGGAAAGGTGCTGCCCGGGTGCAGGTCTCGGCGCCGGGAGAAGTTCTCGCTGATGGTGACGAAGCCGCGCTGACGCTCCTCGTCTGTCGGTAGGCGCCCCTCGCGGACGTCAGGCTTACCGCGCGAGTTGTACACATCTGGCGTCAACGAGATGATGATGACGCGCAGCCCAAGCACGTCGTGCTGCATCAAGCGAACACGGTCGATGCGATCGACGCCGGGCACTTTGACCAGCTCGTCACCGAGCGACGCGGCGAGCGGCTGGTTGGCGACGCCGGCGACCTTCGACGACGAAGTGATGAACAGATCAGCGGGAATGGACTGGTCGATCCACTTCGTGGCGCTGTGCTGGAACGAGTCGATGAAGCTCGACAACGTCACCGTCATCGCCACGCCGATGGCCAAGGCCGAGACGGGCACCGCGGTGCGCATCGGGGTGCGCGCGAAGTTGTCGGCGGCCATGCGCCCGGCGATGCCGAACAACCACTCTCCGGGCTTGGCGAAGGGGCGGTTGAGGGTGCGCAGCAGCAGGGGCGAGAGGAGCGTGCCGCCCATGAGAATGAAGAAAATGCTGAAGTACCCACCGAGCGGCAGGTTCTCGATCGGCGGTGGCAGCTTCGCGACCGGGTAGGCCAGCGCCCAGAACATGACGCCCATCAACGTCGGCCACGAGCGGAGCTGCGCTGCGCCCGCCCCGGCCACCACGTCGCGACGAAGCGCCTCGACCGGTTGCACCCCGCTCGCCGCCGCCGCCGGGCGGAGCGCCGCGAACATGCTGCCGAAGATGCCGAGGGTCAGGCCGAGGGCGACCTCGACCAGCCCCACGTGCACCTCGCGCGCGTTCACCCGCACGTAGAGGGTGGAGACGCTCTGCGAGACGAAAGAGATGGCCAGCCGGCCCACCAGCACGCCCAACGGCAGGCCGAGCACGCTGCCGATGGCGCCGAGCACCGCGGCTTCTAAAGTGAACATCGCGCGAATGGTGCGTTTGGTGGCGCCGAGCGCGCGGAGGGTGCCGATCTCTCGCCGACGCTGCACCACCCCGATGGAGACTGTATTGTAAACAAGAAAAATACCGACCACCAGCGCCACCGCCGAGCCGAGGTTGAGCCCGAGCTGAAAGCTGCGCACCATGGTCTCGACGCTCTGGCCGCGGCGATCGGGGCGCTCCACCTCGAAGGTGGGCCCCAAGGCGGCCTGCACTCGCTTCTGCAGCTCGTCGAGCTCGACGTCGGGGCTCCGCGCAATGTCGACGCGATCGAACGTGCGGCCGCGGGCGAACGCTTCTTGGGCGCTGCCGAAGAACATCACAGCCACCGAGCCGCCGAACGCGCGCACCGGGCCGGTTTCCTTGAGCAGGCCGTGCACGGTGAACTCCCGCGTGCCTTCGGTGGTGATGAGCGAAAACGTGGAGCCGGTCTTCAGATTGTGCGCGCCCGCGAAGCGCTCCGACACGAGGATTCGGTCGGTGGAGTTGAGGAACTCGAGGTCGTCGGCGAGCTGGGTGACGTCGCGATCGACGCCCTCGTAGGTGCGGAAGAACCCGTCGTCGAGCAGGTCGACGCCCATGACGTACAGGCTCTCTCCTGGCGCGTCTTTCACCGGCACGATCATGGTGAGGCCGCCAGCCGCGTGGGCGACGCCGGGCACTTGGCGCACCTTCTCGAGCACATCTTCGGAGAAACCGAGGGCGCTGGCGGAGACGGTCAGGTCGGCCTTGCCGGAGATGGTGTCGATGGTCGACCTGAAGGCCGCCATCACCGTGCGGTTGATGGAAGCGATGCCGACCAACGTCGCCACGCCGATGGCCACGCCCAGAATCGTCAGGGCTGAGCGCAGCGGAGACTGGGCGAGATGGCGGATCGAGATGAGCCGCAGCAGCGAACGCATGAAGAGCTCGGCACCTTACCCGAGGGCGGCGGGTTTACCGCGACGTTTTCGAGCGGCGTGCGGGGCGCTTGGCCTTGGGCGCGGCGCGGGGCTTCTTCGGCTTGGGCGCGGCCGCCGTCCCCTTGCGGAACGCGTCGAACCGGGCCTTCGAGAACAACTTCGAGCCTTCGTCTTTGGCCGTGGCGTAGACCTTCTTCAGCTGATCTGACGGCGTGCCGGGGTTGCGAAAGTACTCCATGGCCACGCGGCCGATGCCCCAGTTCGCGGCGAACGCTGCCGGCACGGTCAAGAGCGCTCCCACCATCGGCAGCAGCGCCTTGATGCCCTGGCGCGCGAGGAGCCCCGCACCGGCCGTGGCCCCGAGCTCGACGATGAGCGCCTTGGCGTCGGCCTGCGTCACCTTGCGGCCGTAGATGTGCCCGACCGTCATCACCATGGCGGTCTGCATCGGCAACATCAGCACCGCGTCGCTGAAGGGAATGGGCGAAATCGCCACCACCGCGCACGCGTAGCTGGCCATGTTGACCACCTCGCGCGCCGTTTTCTCTCGCTGCGCCGCCGGCGTCTTCGAGAAGTCTTTACGGCGAACGTCTTCGAGGGTGTCGAGCCATGACATGGGAGCGAGACCCTACCCGCGGCGGGGGTTGGAATCGATGCGCTTGATGTGCACGCCCGCAGGCGCCACCTGCCGGCCCCAGTGCTTGTTTTCACGCAGCACGAGGCCGTGCTCTTTCACGTCGCGAGCGCACTGCGGGCCGACCCAGAACGCTTTGGGGTCGCCCTTGCGAAAAGACTTCTTCAGCCACATCTCGATTTCCAAATAGCGGGAACGGAAGCGATCGTCGGCGGGGTCGCGGCGGCCGGTGTTCGACGTCACGTCGAGCTCGGCCCAGAGCTGGCCAGAGGAGAGCTCTCCGTCGTCGTTGAGCCGGCTGCGCTCCCAGAAGATAACGGGTGAACGAACCTCGTCGATGCGCCAGTTCCCCTTGTCGGGGCCGCGCTTCACCTTGTCGACGAGCGCGGGGCCAATGTCGCTGGCGACCAAATAGACGTCTTCTTCAGGCAATTGCTCCCACATCTGCGGCGTGGCGCGAAACGGCTTCCACTCTGGTGGAACTCGGCGCGGGTAGACCTCGAAGACCCACCGCTCGATGCATTTCAAGAAAGCCAATTCATCGGCCTTCACCATGAAGTGAGAAATTTGATTGGCCATGTGTATTTGTTACCGAAACGCGGGCCGGCCGAGGTAGCCGGTGAGTTGGCCCTTGCGCCAGGTCGGGTCTTTCGGGTCGGCGCCGACGATGGACAGCGCGCTGCCGATGAGACCCAGGCGCTTCTGAAAATCGGGGTCGGGTTTGAAGCGGAGCTCGATGTTTGGCTCGGCGTACTCGAGCCGCTTGGCCAGCTTGAGCGTGCCGCTCGCCTGGGCCTCGAGGTCGTTCGATTTCATCTTGAAGGTGTCGACGGTGCCGGCGCCCTTGTCGAAGGTGAGGGTGGCGTCGAGGTCGCCGAACAAAATGCGCGGAAGATCGAGCGGCGTGGGCTCGGGGCCGTACTGCGGAATGGGAATACTGACGGTGCCGCCGTGCACGGTGAGGTTGCGCGCGGTCATGCCGAAGGTGCCGCTCGCTTGCGCCACGTCGAGCTCGATGGGGGCGTTGGGCAAGCGCACGATGGGCACCTTCAGGTCGACGTGCGCGTCGATGATGCCGGAGAGGTCGACGCCGGTGACGCCTTTCACGTTGCCGTCTTTGAGGTCGAGTTGATCGACGTCGATCTTCAAGCGGGCGGTGGTCACGCCCGACACCCGCGCGGAGACGCCGCCACCGAAGGTCTTCGCCCACACCCCGAAGCCGGGCGGGAACAGCGTGGGCCCGACGGAAACCGAATCGAGCCGGAGCGATTCAGGCACTGCGTCACCGACGGCTTTCTTGCTCACGTCGACGTTTTTGGCGCGAATGCTGAAAAAACCCGGCCCGAGCGAGCCGATGCGAACGAAAAAGCCCGCCGAGTCGGCCTCGAGGCGAATTCGCTCTTTCAGCGCGTCATAGGGGAAGGTGAGGAAAAACGCGGCCACCAACGCAAACACGGAGAAGCTGCTGTACAGCATCAGCCTCCGCCGCCAGGTCATTGTCTTTTCAGCCATTGGCGCGTCTCAATTCTTCAAACGGTACGTCGCGACCGTCATCCACGCGGTGAGGTGTTCGGCCTGTGGGTGCGGCTCGATGCGGAGGTATTTCACCTTTACGATGCCGGGCCCCGCCTCGACCGCTTGGAGGAAATCGACCAGCCGGTTCAGCTTGACGTCGGTCAGCGTCAGCTCGACGGCGTTCTCCACGATTTTCGGGTTCTCGAGCGGGACCTCTGCTTTTGGGTTCACCGATGGCAGCTCGAGGCCTTTCTGCTTGGCGCGCTCCTCGAGGTAGCTGAGCAGGCGCACGTTCGACGCGGCGAGCTGGCGCTCGGCGTTGTCTTGGGCGGCCTTCGCCTCGCGGTAGTTCGCGGCCAACGTCTGCACCTCGTCGAGCTGCGCCAACTTGCGGGCGGTGCGCTGGCGAATTCGGTCGGCGCTGTTGGAGAACGAGAACGTCACCATGAACAGCACGAAGGCGATGACCGCGCAGACCGCGCCGATGACGAGCCGCCGCTCGCGGACCGAAAGCGCTGAGAATGATTGCTGAACCGTGTTCTGCAGATTGGACAGTGCGCTCATGGCATCACCCTTGGGGCGCCGCGTCGGAGGGGCATTCGACCTGAATGTCGACGCGGAACGAAACCTTCGAGCCGTCTTTGCTCTTCTCGACGCGCCCCTCTTTGACCTCTTTGAAACACTTGTACGACTGGAGCGCGCTGATCACGTCTTCGATGTGTTTCGAGGTGTCGGTTTCGCAGCGCATGGAGATGCGATCGAGGTCGACGACGATCTGATCGATGGTGACCGACGCCTCTGATGGCATTCGCTGGGTCACTTCCGCGAGCAGCGAGGTCGCGGAGTGGAGCGGTACGCCGGCGGCCGGGCTGTTCTGGCCTTTGAGCAGGTTGAGCGCCACATCGAAGTTCTTCTCGCACTTGCCCAGCACCCGCTGCGTCACGTCGCAGAGCACGCCGTCGATCTGCTTCTCCCGGCGCTCCAGCACGGTGTTGCGGACCACGCCGCTGGCGACGAGGAGCATGAAGAGAATGACGGCGAAGGTGGCGATCTGCCCCATCTTGTCGCGGGCGAAGTCGAAGTCGCTCTTGAAGGTGTATTCACCTTTGCGCAGGTTGAAATGGGGCGCCTTCGCGCCGGTCGCCGCGCCGCGGAGCGCCAACGAG
>JAEUJT010000284.1 GCA_016793525.1 Archangium sp.
CGGAGCCGCGACGAAGGCGATGAGCGACGACTACGCCTTCGACATGCCCGCGACGTAGAGAATGTTGTCGTAGCCGAGCCCGCAGTGCTGCACGACGCCGTTGCCGCGCACGCCGTACGGGTTCTCCGCCGATGGCTTTTCCCCGATGACGCCGAAGCCGTGCGCGTCATCGACGTAGACGATGGCGTCGTGTTTGCGGGCGACCTCGACGATGGCCGGCAGGTTCGGCACGCGGCCGGTGACACTCAGCACGCCGTCGATGACGACCAGCTTGGGGAAGAGCGCCTTGTGCTTCGTCAGCAGCGCGTCGAGGCCGGCCGGGTCGCTGTGCGTGAAGCTGTACAGCTCCGCACCCACATCGCGCGCGATGCGGCAGCCGTCGAAGTTCACCTTGTGCGCGAAGCGGTCGACGAAGAGGCCTGCGCCCTTCCCCGCCAGCGCCGGAATCAGGCCCACCGCCACGAGCGAGATGGTGGGGAGAATGAGCGTGGCTTCGACCCCGAGGAGCGCCGCGAGCTTGTGCTCCACCGTCTCGTAGAGCGCGGGGCTGCAGGCCAAACGGGCCCACGACGGGTGCGTGCCCCAGCGCTGCATCTCCGGCAGCACCGCGGCCATGATGTCGTCGCGCAGGTCGAACCCGAGGTAGTTGCACGAGGCGAAGTCGTCGAGCCACTGGCCGCGCACGCAGATTTTTCGCCCGCGCACCTCGGTGGCCACGTTGTCGTACAGCTTCCCCGTCTCCAGCAGGTGGAGCAGCTGGCGGTTCTTCGAGTCGAGCTTTGCGTCGAGGAGGCGATCGAACACGTCGGCCATGGTGTGACTCCCCGTCAGACAGCCGCGCGGCGGCGAGCTCCGTCGAAAATGGAGCCGACAAAAGCGTCGTACGAAAGCCCGAGCTCCGCCGCAGCTTTCACGCAGGGGGCCGAGGTTCCCAGGTACGTATTGGGCGTGACGTCGATGAGCATCGGCACGCCGCCCCGGTCGATGCGAAAATCGACGCGCCCCCAATCGCGCCCTCCGGTGACGGCCAACGCGCGCGCACACACTGCGGGCAGGTCGTCCAACGTCCCCTCCCATGGCACGCGGGGGCGGCGGTGCGGCACCGGAGCGCTCCACCGAGGGTCGATTCGCGCGCGCTTCGCCTTGCTCGGGTCGTTGAACCACTTCACATCGAAGGTGCGAATGTGAATGAAGCCGTCGGGCAGGTGCTCGAAGGTGTGCTCCATCATCGGCAGCGCGCGCAGCGGGTCTCCGGCGAGGGAGATGTAGAACTCGCGGCCCTGCACGAACTCTTCGACCAGCACCGGTTGGCGAAAGCGCTTCAGCAGCGCGCCGGCGCGGGTGCGCACCTCGGCTTCGGTGAAGCAGACCGAGGTGGCGTCGATGCCGATGCTGGAGTGCTCCGCGGTGAGCTTGAGAATCACCGGCGCCTCGAGCTGGAGCGTGAAGCGGCGCGGGTCACCTTCGATGACTTGGTACTTCGGGGTGGGCAGCCCTTCGCGCTCGAGCAGCGCCTTGACGTCGTGTTTGCGCTTGCTCACGGCCAGGCCGAATTGATCAGCCCCGACGACGGGAACGCCGGCCGCCTCGAGCACGGAGGGCACGAGCGGAGCCAAGCGGCCCTCGGCGCCGACGGTGTCGCAGAGGTTGAAGACGAGGTCGGTGTTCCCGCGCGTCACCCGCTGGAGCTGCTTCGCGGCGCGGCGGTCGAGGGGAACGATGGTGACTCGGTGGCCCAACGTGCGGAGCGCCGCGGCGACGGATCCAGCGTCTCCGGCGTCGTCGAACCGCGCGACGGGGTGGTCGGGGTGGTGCAGCCGGGTGCGCTTCGCCATGTCGGCGTCGAACACCACAGCCACGCGGAGCGGGGCCCGGCTCACAGCCACGCGGAGCGGCGCGCGCTTCACTTCTTCAGGTCTGTGTAGACCTTCTCGAGCTTGTTCTTGCGGATCCAGTCTTTCGCGAAAACCAAGAAGTCGTTCGCCAGCGGCTTCGCGTCGGGCGTCACCATGCCGCGCTCGACCACCTGCTCGAACTTCACGTAGTCGGCGATGAGCGCCTTCATCGCCTTGGGGTCTTTCTCGTCGGCCGCCTTCGGGTCGCCGAAGTACTTGATGGTGCGCTCCACCATCTCCTTCGTGAAGTGATTGGTGCCCATGTCAGTTCGCCTTGTTGATCCAGCTGGTGATTTCGGCCGCCGTCGCCGGCCGCGTACCGCCGCTCTTCAGCTTCACCTTGACCTCTCCCTGGGCCGCCTCGAGGAGCGCCTGCGTCACCCAGGCCTTCAGCTCCTTCTGCGAGGGCCGCTTCACGTCGCCACCTTTGGCCGGGTTGTTCGACGCGGCGGCGCGGGCGATGCGAATGTTGACACTGTCAAGTACCCGGTCCAGCGTTTTGCCACTGAGCACCGGCTGCGTGGTCGGCCGCGTCGGGCTGCCAGACCGCAGCGTCTTCAGACTGTCGGTCGGCGACGCCACCGCAGAGTCGAGCCACTTCTTCAGCTCGTTCAGGGTGGCAGCCTTCGCGCCAGAACCTTTGGCGATGTTGCGAATCGAAGCATCGACATCGCTCTTGAGCGACGTCAGGTGGGTGAACAGCGTCGGTTTGCGGCTCGAGACGGAGGGCATGGCGGGGTTCAAGTCCAACCCTGGCGGCGGCGCAAGTCGCGGCCGCATGCACCGAAAAGTGCTAACTCCGCCGCATGACTTCTCCACGCATGGTGACGCTCATCAACGGCGACGGAATCGGCCCCGAGGTGATGGCGGCCACCCGACAGATCCTCGAGGCGGCGAAGGCCCCGCTCGTGTTCGAGAACCACGACGCCGGCGCCGAGGTGACGACGCGCTTCGGCACCAACCTGCCAGACACCACCGTCGAGGCGGTGCTGCGCAGCGGCGTGGGGCTCAAGGGCCCGACCGCCACCGGCATCGGCACCGGCCAGCAGTCGGCCAACGTCGGCCTGCGCAAGCGGCTCGACCTCTTCGCCTCGCTGCGGCCAGTGCGCTCGATGCCCGGCGTGAAGACGCGCTACGAGAACATCGATCTGGTGGTGGTGCGCGAAAACACCGAAGACCTCTACGCGGGCCTCGAGCACATCGTGGTGCCGGGCGTGGTCGAGAGCATCAAAATCATCACCGAGAAGGCCTCGACCCGCATCTGCCGCTTCGCCTTCGAATACGCGCGCAAAAACGGCCGCAAGAAGGTCAGCGCGGTGCACAAAGCGAACATCATGAAGCTGTCTGACGGGCTCTTCCTCGACTGCTTCCGCAAGGTGGCGCGCGACTTCACCGACCTGCAAGCCGAAGAGGTCATCGTCGACAACCTCTGCATGCAGCTGGTGAAGAACCCCGAGCGGTACGACGTGATGGTGATGGAGAACCTCTACGGCGACATCGTGTCTGACCTCTGCGCGGGCCTCGTCGGCGGCTTGGGCCTCGTGCCGGGCGCCAACATCGGCGCATCGACCGCGGTCTTCGAAGCGGTGCACGGTACGGCGCCCGACATCGCGGGCCGTGGCCTCGCCAACCCCACCGCGCTGCTGCTCTCGTCGGTGATGATGCTCGACTGGCTCGGCCACACGAAAGAAGCGCGCCGGGTCGAGAACGCGCTGCAGTCGGTCTACCTCGCCGGCAAGGTGCGCACGAAAGACCTGGGCGGCGACAGCACCACCGCGGACTTCACGCGGGCCGTCATCGACGCGCTCGTCTGAGTGGACTTCAGCCTCCCCCAGGCGCTGGTGCTGCTGGTGCCGCTCGCGTGGGTGGCGCGCTCGCCGGCGTGGCCTGCGGGGCCGGTGCGGTGGGTGCGCTTCGCCGCGCTCGCCGTCGCGGTGGTGGCGCTGGCCCAACCGCACCTGGCGCGTGAAGGCCCGGGGACTGACGCCGTGCTGCTGGTCGACCGCTCGGCCTCCATGCCCCGTGGAGCCGATGGCGAGGCGCTCGAGCTCGCCCGCCTGCTCGAGGCCCAGCGCCGCACCGGAGACCGACTGGCGGTCATCGCCTTCGGCCGCGGCGCGCGGGTGGAATCGCCGTTCACCGCCACGGGCACCTTCGGCGGCTTTCAAACCGCCATCGACGCCGAGGCCTCGAACCTCGAAGCGGGCCTCACCGCCGCTGAGGCGTTGCTCGTCGAGGGCCGCGCCGCACGGGTGCTGGTTCTCTCCGACGGGCGCTCGACGGGGGTGGACCCTCTCGGGGCCGCTCGAAGGCTGGCGGCGAGAGGCGTCGGCATCGACGTGCGCCACCTCGGGCGCCCCACGACTGGGCTCGACACCGCGGTCACGGCCATCGACGTGGCGCCGAGGGTCGACGATGGCGCGCCGCTGCTGCTCCCGGTCGCGGTGCACGCCACCGCGGCGACCCGCGCGCGCGTCACCGTGCTGCGCGATGGCCAGCCCCTCGCCTCCACCGACGCGACGTTGAGCGCGGGCGACACGGTGCTCACCTTCCGCGACCGGCTCGAGACGCCCGGCCTCCACACCTACGCCGCACGAGTCGACAGCGACGGCGACACCGTGCCCGAGAACGACACCGCGCGCGCGGTGGTGCGGGTCGACGGGCCTCCGCGGGTGCTGGTGGTGACCGCGGCGCCATCGGGCGCGTTGACCCAGGCCCTGCGCGCGGCGCGCGTCACGGTCGAGACCCGCGCACCCGGGCCGCTGGAGTTGGGCCAACTCGAAGGCGTGGGCGCGGTGGTGTTGGAGAACGTCGAAGCGGGGACGCTCGGCGAGGCGACGCTCCACGTGCTCGCGCACTACGTCACCATCGCTGGCGGAGGCCTGCTTCTCACCGGCGGCACGCACAGCTTCGGCGCGGGCGGCTACCGACGCTCCCCGGTGGAAGACGTGCTGCCCGTCACGCTCGAGCTGCGGCAAGAGCAGCGCAAAGCGGCCATCGCGCTCAGCGTGGTGATGGACTGCAGCTGCTCGATGGGCGTCACCGTGCCCGACGGCCGCACCAAGATGGAGGTCGCCGCCGAAGGTGTGGTGGCCGCGCTGGGGCTCCTGACGCCGCACGACGAGGCCTCGGTGCAGCTCGTCGACACCAACGTGCACGAGCTGTTTGGGTTGCGCTCCGTGTCGGAGGGGCTCCCGCTGAACAAGGTGGCGAGCGCGTTCTCCGGGGGCGGCGGCATCTACGTCGGCCTGGGGCTGCGCGCGGCGAAGCAGCAGATTCTGTCGTCGAGCAAAATGACGCGCCACGTGCTGCTGTTCAGCGACGCGGCCGACTCCGAGGAGCCAGACGACTCGTTCGCGACGCTCGACGCGCTGACCCGGGTGGGCGTCACGGTCTCGGTCATCGGGTTGGGGAAGCCCACCGACAGCGACGCCCAGCTGCTGCGCGACATCGCCGCGCGCGGCAAGGGCCGCATGTACTTCGCCGAAGACCCGATGAGCCTCCCGCGCATCTTCAGCCAGGAGACCATCGCCGTCGCCCGCGCCAGCTTCGTCGACTCCGAGACCCCGGTGCGCCTGGGGCCCGACGCGACGCAGCTCGGCACCATCGCCACCGCGCCGTTCTCTGTCGGCGGCTACAACCGGGTGTGGCTGCGGCCCACCGCGAGCGCCGCCCTCCGCACCGGAGATGACGACGCCGCGCCCATCGCCGCCTTCTGGCCCCACGGGCGCGGGCGCGCAGCGGCCCTCACCGCCGAGGTCGATGGGCCCTTCACGGGAGGTCTCCGCGCCTGGCCGGGCACGCGCGCGATGCTCGAGGGCCTGGTGCGGTGGCTCCAACCCGCTGCGTCGGAACGACCCGACCTGGTGGTGCGGGCGCAACGGGCGCGCGACGCGGTGCACGTGACGCTCGATGTGGCGAACGGCGCGACGCTGCCCTCGAGCGCCAGCGTGCTGCTGCTTTCAGGCGACGGCCGGAGCCCGCCCCTCGAGCGGCCCTTGCGCCCAGAGAGCGATACCCGCGTCGGGGCGATGGTGGTGCTCCCAGGCAGCGGCACGTGGCACCCCGTGGTGCAGGTCGATGGCCACACCGTTCGCGCGGCGCCGGTGACGCTGCCGTGGGCACCGGAGTTCGAGCCGGCCCGTGAGGGTGAGGGCCGCGCGGCGCTGCTGGCGGTCGCTGAAGCCGGGGCGGGGGCGGAGCGCGGGTCCCTCGTCGGCTTCTTCGAGGCGGCGGGCACCTCGCGGGCGTCGACGCCGCTCGCGCCGTGGCTGGTGGTGCTGTGCCTCACCCTGCTCATCGCCGATGTGTGGCTGCGGCGGTTTTTCTCGACGGCGCGCCGCAGTCGGCCCGCCACGTCGCCCGCTCCGCTGGCCGCGGTGGAGCCGGTCGCCGCGCCAGCCGCCGCCCCGGGAGATCCACTCGCCGAGGCCCGCGCGCGCGCCCGTACCCGAACGGAGCGCCTGTGAACGGCACGTCAGCGCACCCGCGCCGCGAACGCGCCCAGCCCACCGCCGGCGCTGCTCGCCGAGGTCCACACCCGCCCGCGGAGGGCCTGTGAATCGCCCGTGGCTCTGGCCCCTCGCCGCGCTCACCTGCGTCGTCGCGGCGTACAGCACCGTGCTCGACGTCGGCTTCCTGTGGGACGACATTCCCCTCATCCGCGACAACGTCGACGTGCACCATCTGCAGGCGCCGTGGGCGTCTTTGGGGCGAGGCCTCTGGCAGCACCGCTTCTTCTCCGCCGCGGGCGCGCAGCCCTATTACCGGCCGCTCATCTCCGCGAGCTACGCGGTGGAGTGGGCCCTCGGCGGTGGGCACCCCGCGCTCTTTCACGCGTCGAACCTGCTGGTGCACCTCGGGGTGTGTTGGCTGCTCTTCTTGCTGTGCCGGCGCGCGGGCGCACCTGCGCTTCAGGCCTCGCTGGCCGCCGCCGCCTTCGGGGTGGCGACGCCGCTCACCGAATGCGTGACGTGGATCTCCGGGCGCACCGACCTCTGGGCGACGGCGGCGGTGCTCGCGGCGCTGCTGGCCTGGCGCGACGAAGGCGCTCCTCGGCGCCGGGCGCTCGGGTCGGCGCTGCTGCTCCTCCTCGGGCTCCTCTCGAAGGAGTCCGCCATCGCCGGGGTGGTGGTGGTGGGGCTCGACGCCGTGCTCCGCAGCTCCCGTGCCGACGCGTTGCGCTCCGCCGCGGCGATGGGCGCTGTGGTGCTCGGCTACACGCTCCTCCGCCACGCGGCCATCGGCGCCACGCCCGTGGAGCCGCGGAGCCTCTCCCTCTCGCTCGCCAGCCTCGGCGAGTTGACGTTCACCGCGCTCACCCCGTGGCGGGCCAGGCCGCAGGTCGGCTTCTTCTCCGACGCGGAGCCATGGGCGGTGGCGCTCGGTGCGGTCGCGCTCGTCGCGGGGCTCGCGGCGTTGTGGCGGGGCCGCCGGCACGCCGCGTTTCCCTCCGGAGCCGGGGCCGCGGTGGCGGTGCTGCTGGTGTCGCTCGTGCGCGCGCCGGCCTTTACGCTGACGGCCAACCGGTTCCTCTACCTGCCGCTGGCGCTGGGCCTCGTCGCCGCCAGCCATTGGCGCTGGCCCCGGTGGCTCCTCGCCGGCGTGGCCCTCGGGAGCGCCGGCCTGGGCGTGGCGACACTCCAGACCAACGCGCTCTGGGCCGATGACCTGCGGCTCTGGCTGGCCATCGAAGCCGACGCTCACCCCCTCAACCCGGGCCCGTCGCTCGAGGTCGGCAACGCCTTGGCAGAACGCGCGCGGCACCAGGAGGCGCTGGCGCACTACGAGCGGTCGGCGGCGTTGTGGGGCGAGGTGCTCGAGAGCCCGCCGCGGCTGGCGCTCGCCGTGACGCTGTCACACCTGGGCCGAGATGCCGAAGCCTTGGCCCAGCTCGAGGTGCTTCGGCGCCGCAGCGCGACGTGGCGCCGTGCCTGGTACGACTGGCCGCTGTTCGAGGCCCGCGCGGAGCGGCTGGCCCAGGCGCGCGCGGCGCTCTCCACCGTGCGTCAGCGCTTCGGGCCCGACGAGGCGCTGGACGCGCTCGAGCGACGAATCGAGTCGTCAGCCGTCGCGCTGTCGAGCCAGGAGACGCCCAGGCACGCCCGCGCCTTCGCGTACGCCACCCTGGGGGCCACCGCGCGGGCCGAGGGCCTGTACACCGGGCTCCTCGATGACGAGGACCACCGCGTCGACGCGGCCACGTGGTTGGTGGTGCACGGCAGCGAAGCGGTGGCCACCGCCGCCGCGCGCAGCCTGGGGACCGACGAGGCAATGGCCCTGCTGCGCGCCCGCTGGTCTGACCGCTGACGGCCCGGCGCTACGGGTGAACGTTGGCCCAGCTCGCGTCGCCGCGCACGAAGGCCCCGAGAAAGTCGCTCAGCTTCTCGCCCGACGGGCTGGCGAGCGAGAGGTTGCCCAACATCGTGTGGCTGTCGCCCGCCAGGTAGAAGTACCGCGCGTTGGCCTGGCCGTCGTACTGCTGCGCCAAGAGCGCCTCGGTCTGCACCTGGTACTCGGCCGGTTGGTAGTCGAAGAACTGCCGCAGCACGGCGTCTTGCGAATACGCCAGCAGCGCGAAGCGGCGAGTGGGGAACGTGCTGGTGAGCCAGGTGACGTACGCCGGGAAGTTCGCCGCACAGGTGGTGCACGACGCGGGAATGGCGATGTTCCACGCGGCGACCCAGTCGTCGAGCCGCGTGCCGCGCGGGTTGATCATCTGCCCGGAGTCGGCCAACACGTGCACCTCGGCCCCCGGAAACGCGTCGACCACCCGCTGGTAGTTGAGCTGCGCTCCGAAGGCGCCCGCGCTCGAGCCCGAGAGGAAGATGCGCCGCGCCGCGGGGAAGGTGGCCTTCAGGCGGCGCAGGTAGGCCTCCATGTTCTTGCCGCCCTTGAAGTGCACCATGCGCGTGCCCTGCTGGGTCGAGTAGGTGCGCACCGCGTCGCCCGCGTGCACGTCGCCGGTGCAGTACGGCACGAAGACGTAGCTCGCGTCGCGCAGTGGGTTGGCGTTCAACAGGCGGTTGAAGCCGGGCGCGCTCTTGGTGAAGTCTGACGCGAAGTCGGTGGCGCCATAGCCGGTCTCGATGTTGTCGGCGGTGCCCAGGGTGAAGCAGGTGAGGCCCTCCCAACACGCGCCGCCGCCCTGCAGGTAGACGAACACGTCGGTGCTGCGCGTCGAGGGGTTGACGCCGATGCCCGTCGGCTGGCCGTTGCCGCACACCGCGTCGGGGAACGCCACCCAGGTCCACACCTCGGGGGCGGCGGAGATGGCGTTCGGGTCGACCACCCCGGCGTCCTCCGTGCCCGCGTCGATGCGCAGCTCGGGAAGGGTGCACACCCGCGCGGTGCACACCTGGGCCCCGACGCAGACGTTGCAGAGGTTCCCACCCGCGCCGCACGCGGAGGTGACGTCGCCGGTGACACATTCTCCAGAAGACGAGCAGCACCCTTCGGCACAGGTGCTGGGCCCACACTCAGCCGAGGTGGCGCCGCAGCCTGCGAGGCACAGCGCGACCATCAGGTACGGGGCGATACGACGAATCACGACGAACTCCACACCGCTGAAGGTGGCGCACGCGCGGCCCATGCGCCACCCGAGACGACGACGGCTGTCAGAAGCCGGCGTAGAGCGTCAGGTACACCTTGAACTCGTAGAAGGCCGGGTTCGCATCGCTGCAGCCCCGGGACTCGACGAAGAAGGTGTTGGGGTCGTTGAGCGCGAGGGTGCTCAGCGTCGCAGCGGTGGCGGCGTTGATTTCGATGTCGCGCTCGCTGCCGGCGACGATGTCGACGTCACCGTAGGTGCTGAGCTCGGTGCCGGGCTCGGTCGCCGACGAGGCGATGAACACGGTGCCGTTGCCCTTGGTGGCCACCGAGTCGTCACGCGTCTTGGGGTTGGTCACCTGGACCTTGATCTTGCGCAGCTCGACTTTGCTGATGAAGCCCTTCACGTCGTTGAGGTCGTTCCCCAGGTTGATCTCCTGGCGATCGGTCGAGCACAGCGGATCGGTCGACTCGGCGTGCACGTTGAAGGTGCGGCTGATGGTGAACTCTTTGCCGATGCAACCGGCGCAACCCTGCGACACAACCGCCAACGCCAGAACAACGACCGCGCGATGAAAACGCATGAACGACTCCTGAGGGAAAAGGGGTTTTCCATTCTACACGAGTGCGCTCCCGCGCGCTGCCCCTACCTCGGGAGGGCGGGTCATCCACGCCGCGATGAACTGGTCGATGTCTCCACGGAGGACATCTTTCACCCGGGGGGTGGCCTCCGAAGTGCGCGGATCTTCGACGCGCGCACCCCGGCCCACCACGTACCGGCGCACCTCTGCACCCACCTCGCCCTGAAGCGCCAACATCGCGACCGCCAGGGCCTGCACCTCGGCCGGCGTGCCCGACCCTGCCACCTGGAGCGCCCGACCCGACCCCTCGTCGCGCAGCTGCACCTCGCTCGACACCCGCGCCACGAAACGGCCCGAGCGGCGCTTCACTTCACGGGCCGTGGCGTGTACGTGCGACGGCGTCTCCACCGGCGCCTGATCAGGCCGCGTCACCCGCACCACCGCCACTTGCCGCGCGTCATCGTCGATGCGGCGGTGCTGCCCGCGCTCTCCGGAGAGGAAGCCGTACGCCCCGGGGCCGTGCACCCGCAACACCACGCGCCGAGGTGTGTCACCCTCCGCCAGCGCCACGACCTCGAACCGCCGCCGCGCCGCCCAGCCCAGGTACATGCCCACCACCTCGTCGACCCAGGCCGCCGCCGCTTCGGATTCGGTGGCCGTCGACACCTCGAGCCACGCTTCGTCGACGTCACCCACCGCACCCGAGGCCACGCGCGCCTCGGCGAGTTGCACCTCACGGGCCGCTTCTTCGAGCGCGCGCACCGCGGCGTTGAGCTGCACTTCGCTCTTCGCCTCCTTCGCTCGGCGGCGGGCCACCTGCGACGACTCACGCAGCCGCTCCAGCGCACCCACCTGCGCATCGACGGCGCGAAATGCGTGCAGCACCGACGCCGCCTTCTCGCTGTCGTCCCAGAAGCCAGGCGCCTGCGAAGCCTCGAGCAAGGTCCTCCGCCGACGCTCCAGGTCGGGGCGCTTCATCGCCGCGGCCACACCTTCAGCGCGGCCCACGAGCGCCTCGGCTTCACGCACCAATGCGCGCGCGTCGAGCTTCTTGCGCTCCACATGGGCGCCCACGGCCGGCAGCTGCGCCAGCGCGGTGGCCTCTTTCGCGGGCCGCTTCGGCTCGGCGAAGGCGTGCACCTGGCCCTTGTGCACCACCACCTTCACCGGCGTGCCCGAGGGGAGCGGCCGCCGCGCGACCTCGATGGCCAACGCCGCGGTGAGCGTCTTCTCGATTTCGCGCTGCAGGTACCGCGCGCCGTGCACCGGGGAGTAGCCGCGCTCCACCAGCAGCTCCACCACGTCGGGGGCGATGTCGACGTCGAGCTGCCGCGCGCGAATGCCGTCGCGCTCCAACACGCGACCGACCTCCCGCTGGGCGATGCGCCGAATCTCCACCTTGCCCAGCGGGCGGAAGTGGCAGACCGCGTCGAAGCGGTTGAGGAACTCGGCGCGAAAGACGGAGGCCAGACGGCGCTCGAGGTCGCTCATCACCTCGCGTTCGGTGCGCGACGCAGAGAAGCCGAGCGCGCCCTCGCGGTACACCTCGGCCCCCGCATTCGACGTGCAGACGATGAGCGTGTTGTTGCACGGCACCGTCTCGCCGGCGGCGTTGACGAACTGCCCCTCGTCGAACAGCTGGAGGAACCGATCGTGGCACGTGGCGTTCGCCTTCTCGAACTCGTCGAGGAGCAGCACGGTGAACGCCCGGCCGGCGAGGGTCTGGCTCCAGGGGTTGCCGAACAGCACGTGTTCGTCGCCGGGCTCGGGCGAGTCGGCCATGTTGAGCCGCACCAGCCGCTCGTGGGTGCCGAAGAGGTACTCGGCCAGCAGCTTCGCGAGGTGCGTCTTGCCGACGCCGGTGGGCCCGGTGAAGAGGAAGACGCCGAGCGGGCGACGTGGATCATTCAGGCCGGCCTTGAGCAACGCTACCGAGCGCAGCACCGCCTGCACCGCGTCGGTCTGCCCGAGGAGGCGCGCGCCGAAGAAGCGGCCCACCTCGTCGAAGTCGAGCGGCATGGCGTCGTCAGCCATGAAGCGCGGCAGCCGGGTGGCGTGGCAGAAACGGGCCAACACGTCTTCGCCGGTCACGCGCTCCTTCGCGGCGCCCGCGGCCTCGGTCACGGTCTCGCGGAGCAGCTCCAACGCCTTGCGAGGGAGCCGCTGCGCGAGGAGAAACTTCACCGAGAGCCGCACCGCCATGTCGCAGGCCGAAGGGTCGACGGGGATGCCGGCCTCGAGCTCCAGGTCTTCAGCGGCGCGGCCGACGAGCCAGCGGGCGCGCTCAGGCGTCGGCTCGGCCACCACCACCACGTGCAGCTTCTCCCCGAGCGTCTCGTCGCTCCGCAGCAACTCGTTGGCGCGGCGCACGTCGGCCTCGAAGATGAAGCGCAGCCGAGCCGCCCGCAGCGCGCGGATCAACACCGGCACCAGCGACGTGCCAGTGATGAGGCCCACATCGCGAATGAACACCACCGTCGGTGCGTGGTCGGCGAGCGCGTCGAGCGACTCCTCGAGCAGCTCGGCGGCGCCTTTGCTGGTGCTGGTGCGCGCGAAAATACCTGCGGCGGAGAGCTCGACGACCCGGCCGCCGACCAGCGACGCGGGAACGTTGCCGTCGACGATGCGGCGCGCCACCTCACTCACCAGCGCGCTCTTGCCGACGCCTTGGTCACCCGCGAGGAGCGGGGACTTCCCACCGCGCGTCAGCAGCGACACGAGCTCGCTCGCGTGCTGCTCGAGGCCGTACGAAGGCGCCAACGTGCGCGCGCGGGCCAGCGCGGTGAGGTCGCGCTCCACCACCGACTCGAGGCCACCCGACGACGCGCGCTTCTTCTGAGACGCCATGCGCCAGCGTTAAAGCATGGCGCGGCGTGCGCTACAGCTTGGGCACGTACGGCGCTCCCGGCACGCCCCAACCCCACGCAGGCATCGGCGCATCGACCACCACCTGCGCGCCGTCAGCGGAGTTGATGACCGCGAGGCGCGAGCCCCACTCGAGGTAGGCAACGAAGGCAGAACGGAACTCGGGGTCAGACGGTAGGCCCGCCTCATCGGCGCAGGCGCTGATCAACGCGACCCAGCGCGAACGTTGCGGCTCGGTGAGGTGGCGCAGCAGGTGATGACGGATCATCGCCGGGTGGCCGCCGTGCTCAGCGGAGTACTTCGCCGGGCCGCCGAAAACCTCGGCGATGAACACCGCGACGTGCTTCGCGTGTTCGGCCGACATCGAGGTGAACACCGGGCCGAGCAGCGGGTCGGCGGTGACGCGCTGGTAGAAAATGGCAGTGAGTCGCTCGAAGGCCGGTAAACCGCCGGCCCACTCGTACAGCGTCGGAGGGGTGCCCATCAGGTGCTCTCTGCCACAGACGTGGTGACTCCGGGCTCGCCCGTTGGCGACCCACTGCCCGTTCGGGCGCGATCTTCTGGGTGCGCAAAAACGCAAAGCGGCTTGGCATGGCTGTGCGTTGCGGCAACCTCCGTCTCC
>JAEUJT010000293.1 GCA_016793525.1 Archangium sp.
TGTGGAGCCCACGCTCGATCTCGAAAGTGGTCTTGACGGTCTTCATGCGCCCAACCGTACACCCGGGCACTGCAACCGTAAATACGGGAGGCGCAGTTTACCCCTGCTTGGTGGTGATGGTGATCTCCGTCGAGGTCATCAGCTTGTGCACCGGGCAGCGCCCCACCACGTCGTGGAGCCGCGCGCGTTGCTCGTCGGTCAGCGGCCCGTGGAACTGGAGCGTCACGGTCAGCCCGTAGCGCCCTTCTTTCTCATGGCTCGCGTCGCGCTCGACCTGCGTCGTGACCCGCTCGAGGGGGAAGCCGCGCTGCTTCGCGTACCAATGTGCGGTGAGCGCCTTACACGCAGCCAGCGAGGCGTCGAACAGGTCGTGGGCGTCCGGCGCACTCCCCGCTCCACCTGAGCCGACCAACATGTCGGCGAAGAGTTGGTGGGCACCAACGGAGATCTGCTGCCGTGGGCTCCCGGCAACTTCGGTGTGGCTCTCGATCATGGGGTCTCTCCGGGGAAGGGAATTCGGGTGTCGGCGTCGCCGGGAATGAGCGGAAACCGCCGCTGAATCCAGTCGGTGCGAGCCTGCTGGAGCCGCTCTTTCCGGCTCGAGACGAAGTTCCACAGCAGGTACCTGGGCCCATCGAGCGGCTCTCCACCGAAGATGGCCACCCGCGCGCGGTGCGGCGCCGAGACCTCGACGGAGCGCCCGGCATCGAGCACCGCCACCTCGTGCGCGGAGAACACCTCGTCGCCCACACACACCGAGCCTTCGACGACGTACACGGCACGCTCGGAGAACTCCGTCGGCACGTCGAGGCGCCCGCCGTTCTCGAGCGACGCGACCACATAGAACGTCGGCGACGTGACGCGCACCGGAGAGACCAATGAGCCCCACCGCCCGAGCACCACATCGAGCTCCACCTCGTCCGAGGCCCAGCGCGGGAGATCGCTGCGCGCCACGTGCTGAAACGACGGCTCCGATTCTTCGAGCGCCTGCGGCAGACCAACCCACACCTGCAACCCGTGACTGGTCATCGGCTGGCCCCAGCGCGGCGGAGGCGTGCGCTCGGAGTGCGCGATGCCCTTCCCCGCCGTCATCCAGTTCACCTCGCCGGGGCGAATGAGCTGCTCGGTGCCGAGGCTGTCGCGGTGCAGCGTCTCGCCGTCGAACAGGTACGTCACCGTCGAGAGCCCGATGTGCGGGTGCGGCCCCACGCCCGAATTCGCATCGCCGACGCCGGTGTGGGGCCCGAAGTGATCGAGAAAACAGATGGGCCCGACGAAGCGGCGCTCCCGTTGAGGCAACACGCGCTGCACCTCGAAATCACCCACCGGCGCCGGAGCGGCTTTCAGTCGAAGCATGACCCCACGGCCATATCGCCACGCTGGTACGTTCACCATTCATCCCGCGAGTCGCCGCCCCAGAACTCGCACGACGCGCTGCCGTCGTGGAGATCGCACCGCGTCGAGCTCGCCCGTGCGGACATGAAACGCGCTGCAACACCACGAGGAACCCGCTCACCCAGGTCACGATCTGTTGAACGATCACCACCTCGATGGGCAGCCCTCGAATCGTCCGCGGGACACGCCGATGCCGATCAACCCTCCACCTTCGGCGATGCGGGTCGCGAGCGCGTCAGACAGCCTCACCACGTGGCGCGAACGATGGCCGGTGCGTTGCCGAGGTTGCCGCCGAAGTAGACCTCGCTCGGGCCCGTCGCGAACACCGCCCAGACGGAATCCATGCCCTGCAGATTCTCGGCGGCGTTGCTCCACACGGAGCCGTTCCAGCGGTACCAGTTCTTTTTCGTACCGCTGCTCCGCCCGCCTGCGAAGAGCGCGGTCGCCGCCGGCCCGCCGATGGCATCGAGCGCGTCGCTCACCCGCGGGTCCTCCAGAACGACCCACTGGGGCGGGCTGCCAGGAGCGCGACGAGCCAGGCGGTGCCCGTCTCCCGCCACGTGGACCTCCGCGCCGATCGTGAACACCGAGGTGTAGTGCCAGGTGTCGGAGCCGATGCGCTCGAAGCTGCCGGCGCCGTTCGCGTACTGAGCGACCCCGTTGTTGCCGGCGACCCACACCGTGCCGTTGGGATCGACCGCGCAGCTCGACGGATTGGTGATGGGGAGCGACGAGGTGACGTTCGTCCACGCGCTCCCCGACCACCGGGAGACCGATGTGCCCGGGGTCGCCGACGTGCTGACAAAAACGGCGTACACCTGGGTGATCGAAGCGCCGCACACCGTCACGCCCTCGGTGAACGACGGCGACGAGGTGTAGACGTAGCTCGCATCGTCGGTGCAGTTCGACACACAGTGGTTCGTTCCGTAACGGCCACCCGCAAAGACCTGGCCGTCGACGGCGAAGAGCCCCCGCTGCGATACGGCGATCTGCGCAACTTTGGCGAAAGCGCCGCCGGTCGACCGAAACACCGCGCCGTCTTCCGCCAGGGCCCACAGCTCGGCCGCGCTGCCAGAAATCGCCACCACGCCCGAGGTGCTCCCCTGGTCGACCGAGAGGTTCGCGAAGGTCAACTGCCCGCCCGAGCCTCCACCAGTCCCACCACCGCCACCAGTCCCACCACCGCCACCAGTCCCACCACCGCCACCAGTTCCGTCACCGCCGCCGGTGCCGCCACCAGTGGTCCCACCGCCTCCGTTTCCGCCGCCTGAGCCTGCGTCGACGCCCGCGTCTCCTGTGGGCAACGTCAACGCGCCGCAGCCCGCCAGCAGGCATGCGATGGCGACGAGGGCACCCCAGCGCGCGCTCACTGGCCGTCGGTCTTCTTCACGATGGGGAACTGCACGCGGAGGCGCTCGACCGGCTGGCCCTGAACGAAGTGCTGTTGAACGATCTCCTTCACGTCGGCCTCGGTGACGCGCCCGTACCAGACCCCTTCGGGGTACACGACGCACGCCGCGCCAACCTCACACGCGTCGAGGCACCCCGCCCCGTTGGCCCGCACGCTGGCGACGCCCTGCGCCTCGAGCTCCTTCTTGAAGGCCAACCGCAGCGCCTCGCTCCCCTTCGTCGCGCAGCACCCCTTGGGGCTGCCATCAGGGCGCCGGTTCGTGCAGACAAAAAGATGCCGTTGGTACGGAGGAGCCATGCCGAACTTTCTAGCCGTTTTTGCATCACCACGAGGAATGGAATGGCTGGCTGTGCGGCACCGCAAAACGGGCCTCCGCCTCGGCGAACAGCGCCTTCAGCCAGGTCTCTCGAGGGAAAACAGTTTTTGCATCTACACGCACTCACAGCAAACAAGCCCGCGACTCGAGGCTTGGTTCATGAAAAGTATTGTAGGGCTGTGACCATATGTAGCACCCTGTCTAATGCCTACTCCGGCCCACGTTTCGGCTGAACCGAGCGATGAAGCCGATTTACCGCATCGCCGAGTCCCTTGACTTTCATGTGACTGGAAAAAAGACCCCTAAGTGTTGGGGATTGGTCGGAAATTTGACACAACATCTTGTGCCTGTAGCCTTGACACCGTGACGTTGCAGATGGCATTCATCGTCTCCCGCTTTGGCCCTGGCTGCTGTTCGGCCCCCCAAAGAGGTCGGTTCGAACCCTGGGAGGGGCGCGAAATATCCCACGTTGCAGCAGGTTCATCCCGGAGAGGGGGTCTCCCGGGGCTCGGCGGCGATTTCCTACCGACTAAGACACGCAGCAAACAGCACACATCCACTTACCTTTCCCGCGTTTTCGAAACCCGCAGTTGTCAGACTTCGAGGCGAAGATGAGCAAAGAGCTGGCATCCATGGCCGTTTCCGATTCAACCTCCTCCGTTCTCCCGTCGCTCGACCGGCGCGCCGTTCCGCGCAGTGGCAAGCAGCAAGGTCTGACGGTGAAGCGCCTCTTCACCACCCCCGGCGTCGATCCCGCTGACGAGATCGCGTGGGAGCTCCGCTCGGCGTCGATCTCCGGCGAGGGCGGCAACGTGGTGTTCGAGCAGAAGAACATCGAAGTGCCGAAGTCGTGGTCGATGCTGGCCACCAACGTCGTGGCGTCGAAGTACTTCCGCGGTCAGCCGGGTGCGCCCGACCGCGAGAGCTCGGTGCGAAAGCTCGTCGGCCGCGTGGTCGACACCATCACCGGCTGGGGCGACACGGGCGGCTACTTCGCCACCGCTGAAGACAAAGCGGCCTTTCACGCCGAGCTGACCCACCTGCTGCTGCGCCAGAAGGTGGCCTTCAACTCGCCGGTTTGGTTCAACGTCGGCGTCGAAGAGCACCCCCAGTGTTCGGCCTGCTTCATCAACTCGGTCGACGACTCCATGGAGTCGATCCTCGGGCTAGCGAAGACCGAAGGCATGCTCTTCAAGTACGGCTCGGGCACGGGCTCGAACCTGTCGCCGATTCGATCGTCGCGAGAGGTGCTGAAGGGCGGAGGTACGGCCTCGGGCCCGGTGAGCTTCATGAAGGGCTTCGACGCGTTCGCCGGTGTCATCAAGTCGGGCGGCAAGACCCGCCGTGCCGCGAAGATGGTGATTCTCAACGCCGAGCACCCCGACATTCTCGAGTTCGTGAAGTGCAAGGTGAACGAAGAGAAGAAGGCGTGGGCGCTGATCGACGCGGGCTACGACAGCTCGTTCAACGGCGAGGCGTATTCGTCGATCTTCTTCCAGAACTCGAACAACTCGGTGCGCGTCACCGACGAGTTCATGAAGGCGGTCAACGAAGACCGGGCGTTTCAGACCAAGGCCGTCATCGACGGCAAACCCGTCGACACCATGCGGGCGCGCGACCTGTTCCGCGAGATCGCCGACGCGGCGTGGCTGTGCGGCGACCCGGGCCTGCAGTTCGACACCACCGTCAACACCTGGCACACCTGCGCCAACACCGCGCGCATCAACGCCTCGAACCCGTGCTCCGAGTACATGTTCCTCGACGACACGGCGTGCAACCTGGCGTCGCTCAACCTGATGCACTTCCGCACCATCGACGGAGAGTTCGACACCGAGGCGTTCAAACACGCGGTCGACATCACCCTCCTCGGCCAGGAAATCATCGTCGGCTTCTCGAAGTACCCGACGCCGAAGATCGAGAAGAACTCGTTCGACTACCGCCCCCTCGGCCTCGGCTACGCCAACCTGGGCGCGCTGCTGATGTCGGCCGGTCTGCCGTACGACTCCGACGAAGGCCGGGCCTACGCGGGCGCCGTCACCTCGCTCATGGCGGGTCAGGCGTACCTGCAGTCAGCGAAGATCGCCGAACACCTCGGCACGTTCGCGGGCTACCCCACGAACCGCGAGCCGATGCTGGGCGTGATGCGCAAGCACCGCAAGGCGGCCTACCAGGTGCCGGCGGCGCACTCCGACACGCGCCTGCACGACGCACAGAAGAAGGTGTGGGACGAAGCGCTCGCGCTGGGTGAGGTGCACGGGTACCGCAACAGCCAGGTCACCGTGCTGGCCCCGACCGGCACCATCGGCTTCATGATGGACTGCGACACCACCGGCATCGAGCCCGACATCGCGCTCATCAAGTACAAGAAGCTGGTGGGCGGCGGCATGCTCAAGATCGTCAACCAGACGGTGCCGCTGGCGCTCCAGAAGCTCGGCTACTCGCTCCCCGAGACCGAGGCGATCATCGCCTACCTCGACAAGCAAGAGACCATCGAAGGCGCGCCGCACCTCAAGGCCGAGCACCTCCCGGTGTTCGACTGCGCGTTCAAGGCGTCGAAGGGCTCCCGTTACATTCACTACATGGGCCACATCAAGATGATGGGCGCGGCGCAGCCGTTCCTGTCGGGCGCCATCTCGAAGACGGTGAACCTGCCCACCAGCGCCACCGTCGAAGACATCGAGCAGGCGTACATGGAGTCGTGGCGCGCGGGCTTGAAGGCCGTGGCCGTCTACCGCGACGGGTGCAAGCGCAGCCAGCCGCTCAACACGTCGAAGACGGAAGCGAAGAAGGTTGAGGTCGCGCCGCCGGTGGTCGAGAAGGCCGCTCGCCGCCGCTTGTCTGATGAGCGCCGGGCGCTGACGCACAAGTTCTCCATCGCGGGGCACGAGGGCTACCTGACCGTCGGCATGTACGACGACGGGCACCCGGGTGAGCTGTTCATCACCATGGCGAAAGAGGGCTCGACCGTGTCGGGCATGATGGACTCGTTCGCCACCGCCATTTCGCTCGCGCTGCAGTATGGCGTGCCGCTCAAGGTGCTGGCCGACAAGTTCAGCCACACCCGCTTCGAGCCGGCCGGGTTCACCAACAACCCCGACCTGCCCATCGCCAAGTCGATCACCGACTACATCTTCCGCTGGCTGGCGCTGAAGTTCCTGCCGCAGGAAGGGCAGACCGAGAGCCTGATGGAGACCGAGGCGAAAAACGTGAAGGCCAGCGCCCCGGTGGTGGTCAAGGCCGTCGCGCCGACCCAGGAGTCTGACGGCTACAAGGTGTCGTTCTTGAACCAGGCCGATGCGCCGCCGTGCTCGACCTGCGGCACCATCACCGTGCGCAACGGCGCCTGCTACAAGTGTCACAACTGCGGCGCCACGACTGGGTGCAGCTGACGCTGGTCGGCTGCAGCTGAACTGAAATTTTCGAGAAGGGGCTCCCTGGCTGGCAACCGCCACGGAGCTCAGATGGGCACGGCGAAGAGCGCGCCCGTCGCTTCGAGAAGGAGGAGGGGGAACGGCTTCAGGGAAACCTGAAGCCGTTTTTTTTCGTGCTGCTACAACTGGCGGCCGTGAGCACCGTGATCGCGCTCGAAGGCGTGCACCGGCGGTTCGGCAAGGTGAAGGCGCTCGATGGGTTGAACCTCTCGGTTCGCCAGGGAGAGGTCTACGGCCTCCTCGGGCGCAACGGCGCAGGCAAGACCACCACCATGCGCATCATGATGGGCATTCTCGCCGCCGACGCGGGCGCGGTGCGGGTACTCGACCACGTCGGCATGCGGCTGCCGGTGAAAGTGAAGGAGCGCATCGGCTACGTCTCCCAGGAGCAGAACTTCTACGCGTGGATGAGCGCCGAGCAGCTCGGGCGCTTCGTGGCGGGGTTCTACCCAACGTGGGACGAGCAGGAGTTCAAGCGGCTCTTGGCCGTGCTCGACGTCGATCCCAAGCGGCGCGCGTCGGAGCTCTCGGGGGGAACCCGGACCAAGTTGGGCCTCGCGCTGGCGTTGGCGCCTCGGCCGCCGCTGCTGATGCTCGACGAGCCGACGGCCGGCCTCGACCCGGTGGCGCGGCACGAGTTCAACGAGCTCGTCACCGCCATGGTGCGGCAGCACGGAACGACCGCCTTCTTCAGCTCCCACCTCGTCGACGAGGTGCAGAAGCTCGCGCACCGCGTGGGCATCGTGCAGGCGGGGCGAGCGCGCTTTGAAGGCGACGTGGGGGAGCTGCGCGCCACGGTGCGCCGGGTGGTGCGGCCCGCCATCGAAGCAGAGCCGCCTCCGTTCCCCGAGGGGCTCTCTGTGCTGCGCGGTGACATCGTGCAGGGCGCCCCCTCGGCGTGGGACGCCGCCGCCTGGACCGAGGGGACGCGCGTGGAGCAGCTCTCGCTCGAGGAGATCTTCCTCGCCTTCGCGCAGACCTCGACGACGGCATGAGCTGGCCCCTGATTAAGAAGGAGCTGGCCGAACACGGCTGGGTCTTCGCGATCGCCCTGGCGCTCAGCGTGGCGGTGCTGTTCATCTGCCTCACCAGCAAGCTCAACGACGGGCGCTTCAGCGCGCTCTCCGTTCACCTGAAGGTGGCGCTCCTGGGGACGGCGATGGTGGCTGGCAACCGGCTCGTGGTGCGAGAGTATCTTGAGCGCACTCGGCTGTTCCTCGAAGCGCTCCCCGTTCCGCGAGCGACGGTGCTGCGCACGAAGTGGCTGCTCGGCGCCACCTACGTCGTGGGGAGCGCCGCAGTTCTGACGGCGATCACGGCGAGGTACGTCGGGAAGACCGAGGTCATCACCGCCAACGACGTCGCCCACGTATTCAGCCGGGCTGCACTCGCGGGCCTGGGGTGTTGGTCGGCGGCGTTTCTCGCGGGCATCGTCGGGCATGCCCGCATGTTGTTCTGGGTCACGCTGCTCGGGGGAGTGCCGGTCTTGGCGAGCGCGCTCAACACCGAAGCGTTTCGCATGCCTCCCTTCAGCCTGCTCGGGGACCACTTCGGCGCGGCGCAGACCTGGCCGACAGCGCTCGAGTGCACGTCGACGCTCGCGTGGTCGGTGCTCTCGACGGGCACCGCGGCTCTCATGGTGCTCTCCCGAGATGGCGCCATCGCCCAGGCGATGACGCGGAAGATCGCGGCCCGTGACTTCGTGGTCGTGGCCGCTGTGCTTTTTACCTTCGGTGCACTGGCCAAAGCGCTCGAGGTGCGTGCCGAGCGCCCACCGTTCACGCTGACGAGCGCGGTGCACGGCAAACGGACCTCGGTCTCGACGACCGAAGAGGTCGACGAGGCCCTTGCGCTGAAGCTGGCGACGAGGCTCGACCACGCGCTCGGCGATCTCGAAACGGCGCTTGGCATCGATCTGCGAACGCTCTGGGTCATTCCCAGCCGCGGGCTTTCGCCCAACCGCGTCGCTCGGCTCCCTCACCCGGCAAATGGGCCCGTGGCCGCCGCCAACATCACCCACG
>JAEUJT010000304.1 GCA_016793525.1 Archangium sp.
CACCCAATACGTCGCTGACTTCGAAGCCGAGGTGCTGACATTCCTGCGGTTCTCGCCCGCCTACGACGCCCTCCAACGCGCCGTGGCGCAGGCGGTGACGGCCCACGCGACGCCAGTCGGGAGCGGCACCGTCGCGCGCACCAAACGCATCGACATCGACGAGCGCGCCGAAGCCGCCGTCATCGCCTGGCTCCGCCACCAGACCACCGCCTACGACTCGATGCAGATCGCTCGGGTCAAAGGGGCTCGCCGCGAAATGCGCAGGAAGCTCGCAGACATCTCCCGGCGGTTGCTGGCGCGACACCAGGGTGCGGCCCCGCTCCACGACATGGGCGACTGCCCGCTGTGCTGGTGGCACGCCACGTCTTCGTAGCGCGCAGAGGGAACGTGCACCGACCTCGGCTGTCTGACGCGACGAACGCAGCAGCGAGCTGAGGAGCGAACGATGGCCGGCGGAATGGATCTCGGAACGAGCAAGGGCGGGAAGAAGCCCTTGGACGCGGCCATCAACCTCGTGCCCTTCATCGACCTGATGGCCGTGACCATCGTGTTCCTCATCATGACCGCGGTGTGGACGCAGCTCGGTCGCCTCCAGGTGTCACAGTCCGGGCAGAGCACCGACGAGCAGCAGGCGCCTGCACCGAAGCAGCCCGTCAACCTGCACATCACCGAAAAAGAGCTCACGCTCTCCGTCGCGGGTGCGCCGTTCCCATCGGTGTCGGTCACTCGCGACGACAAAGGACACATCGACCTGTCGAAGCTGATGGCTGATCTCGCGCAGGTGAAGAAGGATCTGCCCGACCAGACCGCCATCACCCTGCTGACCGAAGACGCGGTGCGATACGACGACCTGGTGCGCATCATCGACGGCTGCATCGGCGCGCGCTTCCCCAGTGTGTCGGTCACGCCAGCGTCGACGTAGCGCCGTCTGACGCGATGCCTGGAGCAGCTCACGAGCGAGCGCGTCTGAGGAGGCTCATGCGTGGCCGAGAAGCGGTATACGGTTCGGCGCCGTGACGACGAGGAGCTGCTCATGCGCCGCATAGTCGCCGTGCTGTGGTTGGTGGTGCTGGTGGGCGTTCTGGCCGCGGTCGCCCTGCCAGCCATTTGGCTCTACACCGCCTCCACGCTCCCCATGCCCGTCGAGTCGGCCGCCGACATCGAGCGGTTGCTCCGCAGCAGCGCCGAGAGCGACCGCCGCAGCCTCGAGGTGCCCAAGCGCGAGGTCGAGCGCCGCGACGAAACCTGGCCCACGCCCGACCCCTCGGCCCTGCCCCCGCTCCTGCGGGCGCTCACCACCGCCGAGTTGGGGTGCCCCCGCTACGATGACACGCCGTCGGAGACGGGCTGGCCGTGGACCCGGCGCATCATCGCCGTCGTGCTCGAGGCGACGCCGACGCCGGGTGATGGGCACTGCGAGCTCGCGTTGGCCATGCGGTTGGCGAGTCGCCTCGGGGCCGTGACGCCGCTGCAGCGCGCCGTGGTGGCCGATCGCGTGCACACGTTTCTCACCAAGAGCCAACTGGTGGCGTTCGACCTCGCCTCCCAGCGGCACCAGCCAGGCATCATCGGCCCCGAGGCGGCTTCGCTCGAGCTGCTGCAGAAACCGCTGGCGCAGCTGACCGCCGCCGAGCTCGCCGAGCTGCAGCTGGCGCTGCCCCCGTCGTACGCGTGGGACGAGGTGCACCAGTGCACGAACGCCGCGATGATCCGCCAGGTACGCGATTCACGGCTCGAAGGCCTCGCCGCCGCGGGCCACCTCGCCGCTGACGCGCTGAAGCACGCGCTCGACGAGCCGGTGCGCTGCCTGTCCGTGACCCGCTGAGCTGCGCTCGGCCGCGCCCGCCGGTAGAATACCCACGTGTTCAAGCTCGACTCAGAAGACGCCGTGCTCGCGACGTTTCGGCACAAAGACCGCACGTTGGTCGAGCTCAGCTCCGACCTGAAGTTCCCGATTATTCTCCGCGACGCCGTGACGTGGACTCACCCGTCAGGCGGCCGCGCGTACCTGGTCTTCTTCGTTCCCGGCGGGGTCCCCACGGGAGTCGTCTTCGATACCAGCAGCGGCTCGGGCGAAGCGGTGCCTCACATGTGCGAATGGTGTCACCGGAGCGGCAGCGGCACGGAGATCGGCCTGCTCACCGCGCGGATCAACGCGAAGAAGCTCGCCGGCATCCACCTCTGCTCCGACCTGCGCTGCAAAGAGAAGCTCGAGGAGCAGGCCAACCTGGCCGGCAGCAACGTGAAGCCCGCCATCGAGAAGCTCGTCGCGCGCATGGGCCGCTTCGCGAGCGAGGTGCTGAAAATCGACCTCTCCGGCGTCACGCGCTGAGCGGGGTCGGCCACTGGTGCGCGCCGACGTGCAGCACCATGCGGTCGGCGGCCGGCTCGAGGAACTCGGCCAGCTGCACCTGCGCGTCACGGGAGAAGCGAGCCCACGCGCGGCCCTGCTTCACCTTCGCCTCGAGCACCTCGCCGTCGAGCTGCAACGTCGCCGGGTCGAGCCATTCTGCGGTGCGGTCGCTGAGGCGGAGGGAGAGCCGGTCACCTTCTGACACGTCGACCGCCACTACCCGAAACGCCGCGCGGGCCACGGTGACGAAACACCAGTCGTTGCCGAACTCCAAGCGGTAGCGCCCGTCGTCGTCGACGCGGAGGCCGCGGTTGAAGGCCTCGATGATGTTGGGGTGCTCGATGCGCTCACCGTCGTGGAACCAAGCGACGTCGCGATCGAGCGCGATGCCGCTGTCTTCACGCGTGTGCCAGCGGGGCGTCACGGCCATTGCCGCACTCCTTCGGTGTAGCCGCGAAACGCGACTGCTCCCCAGAAGTTAACGAGCCCCGCCACCGCCAGCACGCCCATCACCAGCGGCTGTTTCAGGCGCCAGCCGCCCAGCACCACGAGCAGCGCAACATACGGCGTGTAGTCGAGGCTGAAGCGAAACCCGAACTGCGCGTAGCCGGTGTTTTGGTAGAGCAGCCCAGGAATCGCGCAGGCCAAAAGCGTCACCAGCACCGGCACGAGCAGCCGCGGCGCCTGGGGGTCGGTCAGCCAGAGCTTGCTCAACCACGCGAACAGCACCAGCACAGCCACGAGCGCCACCAACACCGGCGCAGGCCGACCTCCCACCGAGTCGATGCCCCGAAGCACCTCGGCACTCTGGAACTTCGCGGAGAGCACCAAGAGGCCCGCCGTCGCCGCCAGCGCGCCGTACACCCGCTTCGGTTGCACCGAGGGCGCGAGGGCGAGCACGAGCACCGGCAAGGTGAGGAACAGCGACAGCCCCCACGGCGAGTACCTGAGGAGCTGCCCGTCGTTGAAGAGCGGCAACTTCAGCAAGGCCGCGTCGAGGTTGCGCTCCAGGTAGTGCCAGTGGAACAGGCCGTAGGTGTCGATGTCGGCGTTGACGCGGTTGTTGAACAAAAACCGGTGGCCGAACTCGGT
>JAEUJT010000321.1 GCA_016793525.1 Archangium sp.
GAAAGCCTTCACGAAGTTGCGAAGCCGAGCCAGGTTCGCGAGGTCGACCAGCATCACCACCGCGTTGTCGTTGCCGGTCTCGGCCACCAGCTGGGCGCGCGCGGCTTCTCCCTTTGCGCGGTCGCGGCACCCGAGCACCACTGTCATGCCGTGCTCGAGCAGCCCCCGTGCAGTCTCAAAGCCCAAGCCCGTGTTCGCTCCGGTGACGAGCGCAATTCGTTGCGTCATGGTTGATGTGTCTTTCTCATCACGACGCGGCCGCAGCGAAGTGCCGCGGGGCCATCGAATGGCGCTGATAGCACCGCTTTCGCTTCAAGAAGTCCCCGGCGCGACGCGCACGCCTCGGAGGGCAGTTCATCTGTCACTGTTCGATGCAGTACAGCCCGCGGAACACGTTGGCGTTGGTCGTCGTCGTCGGGTCGCAGGCAGCGCCCACGCCGAAATCGACGAAGTAGCGGAGCGAGCTGTACCTGGAGTTTCCCAGCTGCGCGGAGATGTTGCCGACGGTTGGCGCCCAGTTGTTGCATGTCGACGTGATGGTCCCGCTGTTGGTGGGGGCGTCGGCGCCGGTCCACGCCTGTTGTTCGCCGGGGTCGAGCTCGTTGACCGCGCCCGCGCACCCGCCATCGGGGAGCGCCCAGAGGCCGCTGGCCAGCACGCCGCGCTTCAAGTCGAACCCCGTCGCCACGCGCACGCCGTCGACGCGCCAATAGTCGGTCGAGTTGATGAGCCGCGCGTGTTCCGCGGCCGACTCCGTCGTGTCGGCGAGCAGGGCGCGGTACCCAGCGTCGGCGGGGCCGATGAGGTTGGCCTGCTGGGCGAGCTGCTGGCAGGTGGCGTCGGCGTCGGCCAAAGAGGTCGGGTTGTTCACCTTGGGCGTTCGGAAAAGCCGCTTTGCGCCGGGCGGGAGCGCGGGGAACGTGCCCACCACCGACGACGTGTTTTGGAGGCAGAACACGCGCCGAAGGTCGCTGCAGGGTGCGTTCGAGGAGCGGTCGTCGGTCCACAGGCCGGGGCCTCCGTTGGCAGCGCCGATGGTGGCCCGGTTCGCCGACGCCACGGTCCACCCGGCGCAGTCGTCGCTGGTGGAGTTGCCGGAGCTCGTGGTTCCAGTCCACACGGCGTCGTCTCCCGCGGCGAAGGTCGACGGTGGAATGCGCTGGCCCCACTCGTCGAGGCTGAGCGGGTACCGAATGAGCCCAGCGAGCAGATCGGCTCGTGAGAAGGCGACCGGTCGGCCGTCGACCCGCGTCACGCCTCCGGTGGCCGTGAAGCGCTGATTCGCGCGCGTGTCTCCGAACGTCGACATCC
Source organism: Archangium sp. (assembly GCA_016793525.1). The sequence continues at coordinate 1,312 of JAEUJT010000321.1, forward strand.
ACGCGACGAAGGCCGTGCCTGTCTGGTCGTTGATGCCGGCGTCGCTCGCGAGGGCGTTGCACAGCGTGTCGTACGGGGTGAGACCACCCAACGACGCGGGCACCTTGGCGCTCGAGACGAAGGCCAGGTTCTGCTCGATGACCGCGAACATGGGCTGCACCACGATGGGCTGGTTCGCCGCGTTGAGGTTGAGCGTGCAGGTGCGCACGGCTCCGGCGTCGGCGCAGGTGGGCGGGCCGGCCCAACCAACAAAGTGCATGCCTGATCCATTGGAGGTACGGGCACGCACCGTGGGCTGTGCGCCTGAGCCGTAGGTGGTGGCGCAGGCAGCCGGCGTCGCAACCGCGCAGTCGTGAATCAACCCGTCGATGGTTTCGACCCAGCCGCCATCACTCGGCATCACGGTCAGCGTCCACACCGGTCCGCCTCCGGCATCGACGCCACCTGCATCGACCCCGCTGTCTGAGCTCCCCGTACCGCCGCCCGTTCCGCCGCCGCCGGTTCCTCCACCGCCACCCGTTCCACCGCCGCCGCCCGTTCCGCCGCCGTCAGTTCCGCCGCCGCCAGTTCCACCACCGCCAGTTCCACCACCGCCAGTTCCACCACCGCCGCCGCCGCCCGTTCCACCGCCGCCGCCGCCAGCTCCACCACCGCCGCCAGTTCCACCACCCGCTCCTCCGTCTTCATCGCCGCCGTCGATACTCCCGCCATCGACCAGGCCCGCATCTTGTGGACCGGCATCGACATCGCCGCCTGCGTCACGGGCATCGCCTGCATCCTGGTTGCTGCCGGCGTCGAGCGACGGGGAGCCGGCGTCGGCGTTTCCTGCGTCGAGTGAAGCTCCTGCGTCGGGACGCTCTTCGGGGACGATGGTGGAGAAGTCCACGCATGCGGCGAGCGCCATGAGGGCGACGAGAGACGCGCGGCTCATGGCAGCAGCCCCCACGTCAGCACGGTTTGGCTCGGCGCAGTCCACACCAC
>JAEUJT010000349.1 GCA_016793525.1 Archangium sp.
GCCGAGGTCGCGGCGACTACTTCTTCGACGGCTCGTTCAAGACCGAAGCTGGCGCGTGGCTCCCGACGACCGAATACCTGCGAGCGCGAAAGAACATCTGCCAAGACTGGGCGAACGAGCCGCTCCGCTCGAACGGGCTGCGCGCCGTGTACGAGCTGAGCCACCCGTATTTCATCAAGATGTACCGGGAGGCGAAGTTCAGACAGCTCGACGCCATGGCCAAGTTGCCCAACTTCAAGAAGCCGAGCTCCTCGAGCTAGCCAGCGCATGCCTGACACCCGGAGACCCCCACCGCTGAGCCGCCGCCAGGCGCGACGCGACCGCCGAGCGAAAGGCGAGGCCGTCGAGGCGCAAGCCAGCCACGATGAAGAAACGGCCCCGCCTCCACCCGAGCCCCCGGTCATCGACGAGAGCTCGATCGCGTGGCGAGGCCCCCCCGACTCCGAGGTCGGCAAGCTCATGGCGCTGATGCGCCAGCGCATTCGGGCCCTCGAGGGCGGGTCGATCATCATTCACCACGACTCCCCCGAGTCGCTGTTCGTGCGCGGCATTCTGGCGAACCGCGACATTCCCAACGAGAAGCTGTTTCAGCTTTCCCGGGTGCCCATCGGCAAGATCTTCACCGAGCCGGGCGACGTGGAGTTCGTGATGAACAAGGTGCCCGAGGCGCGGTCGCTCCCGGTGCACAAGTTCACCATCGCGCTGTTCTCGGGCGCCACCGGCATCGACGCGGTCGAGCTGTCTGACAAGTTCCCCGACCTCGGGCTGACCGGCGCGCCCGGCACCGGGCTCCTCTTCGCGGCAAAGTCAGAGCGCGTGCAACGCTCGACGGCGCTGCACGACTTCACCGACTACCTGCGCAGCGCCGGGGTCGAGGGGCTCAACAAGGCGGTGTGGGGCACCGAAGACCGGGTGAAGTCGGCGGTGGTCAGCTTTGTTGGCGGAGGCCACTACTGACCCTCCGGGGCCTCGCCTCGCCCATCACCGCGCGCTGCATGTCGACCACCGCTGGCAGATCGTCGAGGCATTGCCGCACCCGCCGGGGCGACGCCGGGTGGGGCACCCACACCAGGCTGCGCGCGCGAAGACACATCAGATCGGCGGAGTAGCCCAGCCGGCGCAGCGCGCAGCCCTCGTGCATGGCCCACTGCATGGTCGGGGCGTCGACGGGCCGCGCGAGCACGTGTCGAACGTGTGGCTCGAAGAGCGAGCGGTGCCGTCGCCACCAGTACTTGATGGAGAACCCCACCGGCACCGGCAGCGCGTCGTCGTCGTTCGGCATGAGATCGGTCACCAGGTCTCGCTCCAGCGGCGGGAGGTCGTCTTCTTCCTCCGCCTGGCCGAACCGGTTCGCGTCGATCCAAAAGTCGGAGTCGTCGAGCGGGATGCCGGTGATCGAGGCGAACCCCTCGCCAGCCACGCGCGCGATTCGCGGGTCTTTGTCGGCCATGAACTCGAGGCACACGTCGGCCGACGAGCGCCACCCCGAGTACCCCAGCGCCAGCAGCGCCGCCCGCCGCGTCTTCGGGTCGCTGCACTGCGAGGCGATGGCCTCACACTCGGCCCTCGAGCCAAGCCCGGCCACTCGCACCATGGCCGAGGCGACGCCCTGCGCGGCGAGCGCCTTGAGCCGCGCCCAAGCGGCCTCCGACGCCCACATCAGGGCCGTGTCGGCCGCCTCGAGCGCCGTCGCGACGTCGTCGGAGCGCACCTGGCGCTCGACCCAGGTGCGCACCGCGGCGTCTTCGAGCTCGGCGAGGCGCACCAGCCGCAGCGTCGCGGCCACCAGCACCGGGCCCTCCGCCTCGAGGCCCGCAACGAGCTCTTTTCCCGGGGGCAGGCAGCGCTGGGCGAGCAGCCGGAGCAGCAACGGCCAGGCCTCCCGGCTCCGGCGGAGGAAGCCAGTCAGGCCGATCTCACGCCGCCCGCTGTACCAGGGGAAAGCGGAGATGAGCGCTTCAGCGACGGGTGGATTCGCTGCGAGCTGGCCGAGCCGCTCGAAGTCTTTCTCGGAGTCGCACAGCTCGAGGTCGACCAGCGCCGCCGCCACCAACCGGTCGGTGTTCTCGACATCGTCGTAGGCAGGTATCAGCACCCGCTCACGCACCGGCTCGCCCAGCAACACCAGCGCATCGAGGTGGGCCGCCAGCCTTTTCGCGTCAGCCTCTTGATGGCGGAGCAACGTGCGGCGCGCCGACGTGAACCCCGAGGCGCTGGAACCGATCAAATACTCAACTTCGTCGAAGTGCTCTTCAACGACGCTCCACAGCACATTCGACCCCGGCATCTACTTAATTGGGTACGGGAGCTTGAGCCGCGTCATGCTCTTGATCGACATATCGGTCACGCACAACAACCGGAGGCAGTTTTCACAGAGCTTCACGTCGTCCATCTTCGTGTCGTTGTCTGAGTTCTGGTTGTCTCCGTACATCACGCACATCGCGCTCCCACAATGACGAGTGGGGTCATTCACCATGCCAGCCCCCGAGACACCGCGGTGCTTCGAGTACTCGGCGACTTCTTCGTCTGTTCCGATTCTTCGGAGCTTGAGCTGGTCCATGATGAGCCCGAGTGCGTGACCGAGCTCGTGAAACAGAATTGTGTAGTAGTACCCGAGATACTTCGCCTGGCGCGCCGCTTCGCTCTTGATCGGCGACTTCTCTTTTCGCTCATCGATGAGCGAGCCGTAGTTCATCACGATGTACGGCGAGGGCTTCGCGGTTCCGTCGTAGTAGCCGAGCGCGGTGCTCCTCGCGCCGAACTGAACCGCCATTTGATCGATCTGAACCGAGACCCGCTTCGGGTTCTTGATCATGCCGGGGCTCCCCGGCTTGAGCCCGAGCGTCGTCAGCCCCTCGACGTCGTCAATGGAGGCCAGCTTCTTCTCGTGAATGTCGTAGAAGTCGACGTTCTTCCGAACATCGAGATCGGCGTAGTCGCCGAGCTCGTTGCTCACGCTCGCGTACTTGAAGTTCGTCGGGTCCAGGTCGAGGAGCGTAAACGAGACCGACCGCCACGCCCGCCAGTCTGCTCCGTAGACCTCCCAGTCGTTGCCGGAACCGGTGCTGATATCGCAGTCGGAATAGTTCGCGAAAATCACGCCAACCCGCGGAACGAGCTTGGGGTCGATGCCCTCGAAGGCGACATTCGCGGCGCGGTAGAGGTCACGGCCGTTTCGGTTTCTGATCAGCGGAATCTCGACGTTCGTGTCGTTGACGACCTCGATGTACGCTTTTGCGAGGTCTTCGATGATCTTCGGCTTGAATTTGCTCCACGGCGCTTTTCGAAGCGGGTCTTTGTACTTCATTTGCAGAACAGACACATACAGACGCCGCCACATGCGCACCGGCTTCGACTTGAACTTCGGCGCTTTCCACAACGGGTCTTCGTTGCCGATGTTGAACTCGTACCACACCAACGTTCCACCGATGGCGTTGGCCGCGCCTTCAATCGAAAAGGTCACCGAGCCATCGCCATCGGTAAACTTCTCTTTTGGCGGATGGGCGTACTTTTTTTCTTTCGGGTACTTCTGCTCGAAGCAGAGCCGCCCGCGAACGCGCACACCAGCCTCTTTCGGCGCGATCTGTATCTTGAACGAAACGCCGGTGCGGCCGTACGGCTTCTCGCCGTCGGGCTCGAGGTTCACGTACCAGCGAATCTCGCCGTCTTTGTCTGTCTTCTCGTTCGATGTCGCTTGACCGTCAGCCATGTTCGTCTCGCTCGAATCTTACGCAGTCTACGCGGCGACCACCACGGGCCGGGGAGAGAGCTCGAAGACCGCCGCCCCTCTCAGGCCCGACTCCGAGCTGGCCCACACCAGCGCATGAGACCCCTCGGCGTAGCCGCGATCGGCCGAGGCGAACGCCAATGACACCAACAGCGGGCCGGCGGCCGCTCCGACGTCGCCCCAGCAATCGATGCCCGTGGTGAACTTGGTGGGCGCGGCGAGGTACGTGTCGACGCGCGTCGAGGCGTACAGATACTCTTGCGTTCGGTACCGCTCACCATTGACGTCACAGTAAATCGCGGTGACGGTCGCGTCTTTCGACTTCAGCGACGACTCGATCGCTTGGCGAAAGACCTGCGTCAGGCCCGCTCCGACATTCACTGTATCAGAATAGATGACGTTCTTTTCGACGCCAGTGGCCACCGATGCGACTCGCATGAGAGCGGTTGATCGGTCATTCGTGCGTGGGTCAGCCGACGTCAGCAGCGCCGCGCCTCCCCCCTCACCTGGCGGGTACCCCCACTGGTTGCTCAGCGACGCCAACCGCCCCGAGGCGTCGAGCTGCATGAGGAAGCTCCGCTCGACCTTCGAATCGACCCCCGCCACCAAGGCATGTGACGCCGGCGTTCGCAGCGACTCGAAGGCCTGCTGGAGCGCCAGCAACCCGGCCGCGTTGCCCTTGGCGAACCCGTGAATGTCGGCGCGGAAACGCCCCCGCAGGTGGCCCGCCAGCGCGTCGATGATGTTCCGCTCGTCGGCCTGGGTGAAAAAGTCGTTGCGCTCCGGCAAGGCGATGAAGACCGGCAGCGTGTCTCGTTTGGTGACGTTTTCGAGCGCCTCGTCGACCGCGGAGATGAGCAGCGCCTTCAGCCGGTCGACCCGCTCGTCTGGCTCGAGCGTCGAGTCCATCGCGACCATCATCGGCTCGCCGGCGCTGTCGACGAGAAACGGGTGCTCGGCGATACGCGAGATACCGGCGCGAACGGCGGCCGCGGCGAACGACGCTCGAAGGCCGACGGGGGTGCGCGCCCCGACCGCCACGACGTTGACCGAGGCTTGGCCGCTAGCCACGTGGTTCCTCGACGACCAGCGTGTGCTCGATGTTCTCGAGTGAACGGCCGCACACGAACCGGCCGTGCCACACCGCAATCACCCGGCCCTCATCGGGCTCGAGGACAACGGTGTGGAGCTTCGGGCGGAGCTCCATCGGCTCGCGGTTGGCGACCGGGTAAAACTCGGTCAGGTACTTCAACCGCACCGGCGGGAGCACGAGCTCGAGGTGGCCCTTGGCGGTGAGGTTCGTCAACCGCACGGTGCCGGTGCCTGACCAGTGAGGCTCGATCTGCTGGTCGATCGGCGCGCACATGTTCCACCGATGGTCATAGTCGTGCGGCAGGAGCGGCCGTCGATTCGCCTGCCATTCGTCGTCGTAGGTGCCAGCGTACAGCCGCCGCGGGAGCCAGTGGTTCCCCAGCGCCCCCAGACCCGCCGCGCGGTCGGCGCGCATGGGCTTGTCGGGGAACTCCACGTTGGGTGCCGCCTTGCCTACCAGGTGCTCTGGTCTGCGGGCATGGCCGACCCCGAGCGGGTTCGGAAAAAACGCGACGTGCTTCGCGGGATCGGGGTCTTGGGTGTCGGTGCCGCCATACGCGCGCTCGTATTCGAGCGGCACCTGCACGAACGCGCTGACCGGCGTCGGGCGAACCCCGCTGGCGCCCTTCTCGTAGACCCGGTCGCCTTTCACCTTCAGCACCTTGTCGAGGCCGCCCACCCGCAACCCGACGAGCACCTCTTTCGCCGGCCTCCCGCCCGGGGCGTAGGCGCTCCCGTTGACGATGATGTCGGTGCCCGGCTTGTCAAAATAGACATCACGTTCGTACTTGAGGCTGCTCGTCGCCGGGTCACCGCGGTGCTCTTCGGCCATCAGCACCGGGAGCTGATCGGCCGCG
>JAEUJT010000352.1 GCA_016793525.1 Archangium sp.
TCGCCGACGACCGTCGGTTCACCGCAGCCTCAGCCGGTCAGCGGTTGCACCGCCGTGTCCCCGGTTGGCTTCGGGGCCATTGCGCTGGCGCTCGCCGCTCTCCGCCGCCGTCGTTCGAATTGAACCGCGTTTGAATTGACGACGTGTGAGTTGGCTCCACGAGTCGTGACGACGGGAGACGCTGGGCCAGGGCGTGCGCGCTTTCTCACCGCGCCGCAGAGCACCCCGGTGCGACGTGGTGAAGGCCGGTGGCTGCCGGAGCTGAGGTGTTTGGTCTCCGGAGGCCTCTCGCAGCGCGCGGGTGGGCCGATGACATCAGACACTCCGCAACGTTCACCCGTCTCACTGCATCGCGGAGCACCGCCGCGCGGTGGAGTGAAGGCCAGTGACCGGGTGGCGCATCCTCGATGCGCGGATGAAGCGATGACGTCGAAACCGCCCTCATCGTTGCGCCGGCTCCCGCGCCAGCGCAGCTCGCCGACGTGGCTCACGCGCCTCGCCGCAGTTGCAGTCGCGCTCGCCGCGTCAGGCGCGCTCGCCGCTGATGACGACTGGACCCACCGCGGCTCGCTCGGGCTGTTGGTCGCGTCAGGCCCGGAGTTCCGCTCTGCTCCCACGGTCAACTTCGTGCGCGAGTTGGGCATGCGCGCCAACGTCGACCTCGGCGGCACGATGGCCATCAGCGACTCGTGGGAGCTGCTGCTCGACGCGCGCGCCACCTTCGGCGGCCAAGCCTTCGCGCTCGCGTTTTTCGGCGGCGTTCGCAACAGCTACGGCGAGCGCCTCAAGACCTTCTTCGAGCTCACGGCCGCGGTGCACGTGTTGCCGTACCTCATCGTCGGCCCTCGTGGCGGGTTCGGCGTGCAGTACGAGCTGAGCCCAATCATCGGAATCTTCGCGCTCGCCGCGGTGCAATTCGGCGGAGGCGCGACGTTGCGTTTCGGAGCCGAAGTCACGGTCGGTGTCCAATTTCGGTCCTATCTGCTCGATCTCTGATGTGTTTTTTTGACGAGTCGTTTTCGTGTGTGACCATGTGTGCATCTGTATGGAGGAGGGCACACAATGGATGACACGACGCGGTTGACCTCAGTGGTGTTTCGGTTGAGCAAAGATCGCCTGGAGCTGCTCAAAGACTTGTCGCGCGAGACGCGAATTCGTCAGAGCGAATACCTGCGCGAAGCCATCGGAGATCTGCTCGAGAAGTACGACGAGCGCCTCATGTCGTAAGCCGCACCGACTCGAACGGCGGCCCGGGCGGCAACAACGGCCCGGCAGCGCGTTCTTCGGGTGAAAACGGGTCGACCTCAAACGGGTAGGCCACGTTCCACAACACGAGCCCCTGGGCGGGCGCTTTGGTGAAGCGCTGCCGCTGCCCGGAGGCCAACGCGGTACGAAACGTCTCGAGCGCCACCTCGCCTCGAGCCACGTCGACCGCCGCTCCCACCAGAAACCGCACCATGTATTTGGCGAAGCCCGCGCCCTCGAGCTCCACCTCGAGGAGCGAGGGCCCGAGCCGATGCACCTCGACCCGGTAGATGGTGCGGGGCTTTCGCGCGCTCGACGCGTCGTGAAAGGCCGCGAAGTCGTGGGTGCCCACCGTGAGCGACAGCACCTCTCGGAGGGAACCCTCCTCGACGTCGGCGCGCCAGCTCCACGGCGCCCACGCCGGGTCGTCGGCCAGCGCCAGGCGGTACCGGTACGTCTTGCCCGTGGCCGACCACGCCGCGTGAAACGACGCGTCGACCACGGGCCGCGACATCACCACTCCCACCGAAGGCGGGAGCACCGCGTTCAGCCGCGCCGCGACGTCGCGAGGCTCGACGTCTTCCACCACCCGCATCGAGAGCACCTGCATGCGCGCGTGTACGCCGAGGTCGGTGCGGCTCGCGGCGACGGGGGTGCGCGAGAAACCGGCCTGGCGCAGCGCGGCGATGACCGTGTCTTGCACCGTCGGGCCGACCGGTTGCGATTGGTAGCCGCGAAACGGGCCTCCGTGGTACCAACACCACAGCGCGACGCGTTTGGTGGAGGGCACGGGGCACATGACGTCGAACAGCGGCTCCTGGCTCTATCGGCAAGGCGACCTCATTCTCGGGCCAGTCCCGACCAAGGCGCTCGTCGAGAAGCTCTACACCGGTGAAGTGCGCGGCGACACCGAAGTGCAGGTGATGGGCAGCGGCACGTTCCGCCGCGTCGCCCAGGTGTCCGAGTTCAAGGTCGACCTCGCCAAGGCCGAGGCCAAGCTGCGCATCGACGCGCACGCCGCCGAGCACAAGCAGTCGCAGCAGAAGCGCACCCGGGTGGTGCTGAGCGTCGCCGCCGGAGTACTGCTCGTGGTGGGCGTGGCCATGGCCATCGTCGGCCAGTACATCGCGGTGCACGGCACCGACCCGTTCGACAAGCCCGAAGAATCAGAAGACGCGCGGTTCGGCCTCACCGTCAGCATCGGCGCGGCGCGGCGCGGCGGCGACGAAGAGCTCGTCGACTACACCGGCCCAACTGGCACCAAGCGCCCCGCGGTGGCTGCGGTGCGCCCGGGCACGCCAACGGGAGCTCCCGGCGCCGGCGCACCGAAGCCGACCCGCATGGGCGCTGCTGATTCCGAGGGCCTGCAGATGGGCGAGGTCGATCAAGACATGATCAACACCGTCATCGCCGCCAACAAGAAGTCGCTCTACGGCTGCCTCAAGGCGGTCGCGAAGCCAGGCGTGCCGATGAAGGTGCCGCTCGAGTTCGCCATCGCCGAGACGGGCAAGGTCACCAAGGTGTGGGTCGACAACCCCGACCTCAAGGACTCCGGCCTACAAGAATGCATGTTCGCCGAGCTGCAGAAATGGCCCTTCAAGCCGGGCGGCTCGGGCACCAGCGTCAAGCTGTCGTTCAACGTCGGCCGCTAAAGAATCTGCTCGGGCCCGCGCAACCGGCCAGCCGCGTTTCGGTACTCCTCCACGGAGGGACCGCATGTTGGCCATTCGGTGGAAAGACCTGATTCGACTGACGCCCTGGGAGCGGCTGGTGGAGCTCACCGTACCGGTGCCCTGGCTGGTGGCCTCACTTGCCGCCTCCCACGCCCGGCTGTGGTCGCTCAGCGCGCTCTGTTGGTTCTTCCTCTTTCTCACCGGGCTGCGGCTCTCGCACAACGCGCAGCACCGCAGCCTGGGCCTGCCCCACTGGGCGCACGACCTGGTGTTGGCGGCACTTTCGCTCGTGATGGGCGCGTCGATGCACGCAGTGCAGGTGAGCCACCTCAACCACCACCGGCACGAGCTCGGGCCAGACGACGTGGAGGGGCGGGTGGTCGCGCTGCCGCTGGGCGAGGTGCTGCGCGCTGGCCCGCGCTTCATGTTCGAGCTGCACCGCTTCGCGCTCACCCGGGGCACGGCCACACAGCGGCGCTGGGTCTGGGCCGAGCTCGGGCTCCTGGCGGTGATCTGGCCGGCGCTGGTGCTGTTCGGCGGCCACGCCATCGCCGCGCACGTCGTGGCGATGAGCGCCGGGGAGCTGCTCACCCCGTTCTTCGCGGTGTGGCTCGTGCACCGGGCCGCGCGGGGGACGCCGAGCCGTGCGCGCACCGAGCGGAGTTGGCTCATCAACACGTTCACCTACGGCATGTTGCTGCACGCGGAGCACCACGCGTACCCGGCGGTGCCCACCATTCATTGGCGGCAGCTGGCCGAGCGCCGAGCAGCGGCGGGGGAGCGGGTGGAGCGCGACGTGGTGGCCCTCCATTGATCAGTTGAACGCGGGGCACGCCGTTGACAGAACGCCCGCATGCCCTCTGTCGAATCGCACGCGCGCCACGCCGGCGCGACCGTCGCCCCCGATTTTCGCAGCACCGTGGCCGCCGCCGCCAAGCGCTTCAAATCGTCGTGGGTCGAGCTCGGCAAGCTGCTGGTGCAGGTGAACAACGAGGCGCTCTTCCAAGAATGGGGCTACCCGAG
>JAEUJT010000425.1 GCA_016793525.1 Archangium sp.
CTTCTCCGTGGAGTCGCGCCTCCGCATTCGCTGGAACTTGAAACGCCGTTCCAGTGCTGACGGGCTCGTCCGCGCGAGACAGCGGCCCGAAACGTGGAGCCCCCGGCCGCTTCACCGTCGGCGCTCCACGTTCGGCTTTCAGCCGCACCTCGATGGGCGGGAGGTCGAGCGCCACGACGGGCTCCGGCACAGGCACGCCCGCGTCGACCACGAGCTCGATGGCCCCCATCGCCAACCGCAACGTTTGCCCAGCACTCGCGAGTGGGCGCTTCCCCTCCGCCGTCACGAGCGAGATGGACCCCTCGTCGAGGTCGAGCGTGAGCCCTCCGCCTGTTCGATTCAGCCGAGCCTTCGCTCCGGGCGCCACCGACAGCTCGCCGTAGGGCGTCAGCAGCGACAACGAGACGCCGCCGCTGCGCTCGCCGGTGAGCATGGTGATGGCTCCGTCTTCGAGCTGGAGATCGACTCCCGCCTGCCGCGCCCGAATGAGAAAACGCGTGTCTGGGCCGAGCTCGATTTCGCTGCCGTCGTCTGCGCGCACCACCGCCTGGCCAGTGGCGCCGGTGGCGAGCAGGTCGTTCACGAACAGCGGCTCCAACAGCGCCGAGCGGAGCGGCTCGGTGGCCCTCCGCAACGTCACTTCACCGCCGGTGCGGGTCAGCGCCGCCACGGGAATCGGAGCCTTCTCCGAGCCGCACTGACACGACGCGAGGAGAACGAACAGCGCGACCCGGAAGACGCGAAAAGTCATCTCACCGCCTCGAGCTCGGTGTGGAAAATGGCCTCGTCTCCATCGGCCACTGTCACGCGCTTCTGTTGGCTCACGTAGCCAGGGGCTTGAATCTGGAGCGTGTACGTCCCCCCGGGGACCCGGCGCTCGAAGCGGCCATCGGCGCCCGCGCGCAGCGTCGCCTTCACTTCGCGAATGGTCACCGTCGCGCGAACAGGCACTCCGGTCGTGGTGCGGATCAACCCTCGGAGCGTCGCGAGCGGGCGCTGGGCTGCTGGATTCAGGGTGAGCTGCACCGTGGCCACGCCAGCCGCAGGCACCGCCACCACCTCGTCGACGGGGACGAAGCCGGGGTGACGAACGCGCAGCGCCACCGGGCCGGGGCCGACGTTGGTGAGCTCGAAGGTCCCGTCAGAGGAGACAGTCAGCGCCGCCGCGCCGGTGGCCTCGATGCGGGCTCCAGTGAGCGGAAGGGCGGGGTTGGCGCTGGTGAGGGTTCCTCGAATCGTCCCCGGGTCGGTCGGCGCGACGAGGGCCACCGCGAGCGGAGGCTGGGTCCAGTCGCTGTCTGCCGGCACGTCGAGGTCGACCTCGGCGACGGCCGTTCCAGCCGAGACCCGGAGGTGGTGTTTCCCTGGAGCGAGCTCGAGCGCGAAGTGGCCCGCGATGTCCGTGCGCGTCGTCGGCCCACCGGTGACTTCGACGGTGGCTGCTGCGCTCGGCTGCTGGGTGCGCGCGAGCCGAACCGTGCCTTCGATTTTCGTGCGCGGGGCGGGGGAGGCCGGAGTCGGTTCATTCTCCGCTGGAGCCGTGGCTGGCGTGGAGAAAGTCGCAGGAGCCGGCGGCATCGCGCGCAGCTGAAAGCCGACGCCGAAACGGTGCGAGAACCAGCTCGCTGTCGTTCCGTTCGTCGCCGTGCCGTTGGTGGCGCTCACCGCGTAGTCGACGAGGCCTCCGAGCTGCATCGACCCGAGCTGGAGGCCGCCGAGCCGCAGCTCTGCCAGCCCGGTGTATTCGGTCGCGCGCGCGTTGCCGGTGGCGTTGAGGGCGAACGGCGCCGCCTGGCCCTGAACCGACACGCCGAACCACGCGCGATCGTACGCGATGCGACCCGTCGCCACCGGCCCATGGCGAAAGACCGAGAGCACGTTCACCGCGCGCCCGGAGATGGTGACCGCTGGCAGGTACGACAGGCCGTAGCCGAGGTGCGCCTCGAGGGTGAGACCTGTCACCGGCGCGAGCCGACCCGCGATCGACAACGTGCCTTCCAGCGCGCTCAAGGCCACCGTCGACGAGGCGCCCTGAAGGTCGAGCCCCTGCGCGCGGAACGACTCTCCTGACGCGTCGATGGCCAACCCCAGAGGGAGCGATGGGAGGAACCCGGCCGCGCCGAGCCGCACGTGCACGGGGCCCGAGCCGGTGGTGTCGACACGCACCGACGAATCGACCCATGACATCGAGCGCAGCGCCACGCCGGAGGTCAACGCCATGCGCGCGCGGGGGGCCTCGGTCGACGCAGGAGCAGGGGCCGCGACTTGGGCCAGGAGCAGCTGGTGCAGGTGCAGTGCAAGTGCCGCGACGACGACCACGTGCTCCCCCTCCGGCCGCCGCTGTACGCTACTCGACGCGGTAGGCGAAGGGCACGTTCACGGTCACCACACCGCCCAGGTGCCGCGGGAAGCGGAGCTTGCGCGCGTGCCCGACGATGCAGTCTGACAGCGCGCCGCTCTTCAGCCCCGGTGCGTGCGTGCTCGCCGCGGTCACCGCTCCGCTCGGGTCGATGGAAAGCGTGATGGTCACCTTCCCTTCGCCGCCTGGGAGGTCGGCGCGGTGGCGCTCGAAGCACTTTCGCAGCTGTCCCTGCGCGCGCGAAACGACCGCGGTGATGTCGCCGGCGGTCAGCGCTTTTTTCGGTCGTGCTTCCGCGACGGGAATGGGCGCTGGCGACGGCGCGATCTCGGCTGCTCCGGCGTCGAACGAGGCCGACGTCCCCGCGTCTTCCTCGGGAGGCCCCGCGTCGATCTCCGCGATCACCGGGAGCGAAGGAATCGGTGCCGCCACGACGACCGGCGCCGAGGGAGCGGGCATGAACCGGAGCGCGGCCACCGTGCCCAACACCCCCAGCCCCACCGCGGCCGCAACCAAAGGCCATGGAGAGCGCGCGCGAGGCTCCACGGCCGCAGGTGCACCCGGAGGCGGAGTCACTGTCGTCGGTGTGCCAACCGCCTGAACCGTCATCTCCGCCAACGCCGCCGCGACGGCGTCCATCGATTGGGGCCGCTGGCTCGGCTCCTTCTTCAAGCACCACAACACCAACGCGCGGAGGGCCGGCGTCAGCGGCTCACCTCCAGCGGTCTGGGTCGGCAGCGGGGGAGGCGGTTGACCGATGATCTTCGCCGCTAAGCCCGCGAAGCTCTGGCCCTGAAACGGCACCACGCCCGCGAGCACCTCGTAGAGCAGCACGCCCACCGCCCAAATGTCAGACCGGTGGTCGACGACTCTGCCTTCGGCCTGCTCCGGAGACATGTAGGTCGGAGTCCCGAAGATGGCGCCGTCTTCGGTCTCGAGCACTTTGGGCTGCGTCTGTGACGTCAACTTGGCGACGCCGAAGTCGAGCACCTTCACGTAGTCGCGGCCGCTGCGCTGGGTGACGAAGATGTTGTCGGGCTTCACGTCGCGGTGCACCACGCCCACCGCGTGCGCCGCCGAGAGCGCCTCGCAGAGCTGCCGCACGATGTCGGTGGCGCGCGCGAGGGGCAGCGGGTCGCGCTCGAGCAGCACCGAGAGACTCGCGCCGTCGAGCGCCTCCATCACGCAGTACACCGTGCTGGTGCCGGGCTCCTCGACGAAATCGAAGATCTCCACGATGTGCTCGTGGTTGATCTGGTTCACGCTGCGCGCCTCTTGGAAGAAGCGCTGAATGAGCTCGGGCGTACCCGACAGCTCCGGCCGGAGGACCTTGATCGCCACCTTGCGCCCGAGCGTGACGTGGGTCGCGAGGAAAACGTGGCCCATCGCGCCTTCGCCCAGCACGCGCTCGAGCCGGTAGCTCCCCAACGTGTCGCCGGCGACCTTCAGTTTCGAGGTGTCGGGCGCGCGGGCCACCACTCGGCTGGCGCGGGTGCGGTTCGGCGCGAGCCCGGCGTTGGCGCGTACCAGCGCTTCGGCGAGCACACTCGCTCGGGCCGGGCGAGCCGATGGGTCGTCAGACAGCGCCTGGTCGAGCACCGCCGCGAGGTGCCGGGCCACGGGCTTGAGCGGGGCGCGCTGCGACGTGTCGCGAGAGAAGGGGGCCCCGGACGCACAGGCGTGGAGCACCGCCGCCAGCTGGTACACGTCGCTCG
>JAEUJT010000447.1 GCA_016793525.1 Archangium sp.
GGAGCACGCGACTGCCGGGGCGCAGCTACCGCTTGCTCTGCGTTGACGACAAACCGGGTCTCGGCTGCCAGGTAGATGCGCTCTCAGGAACGCTGGGGCTCGTCTACGTCGCGACGACCCCCATCGGCTGCAGCCCGGGCCGATTCATGAAGTCGCTCGTCCAGATCCAGTCTCCGTCAGATTCAGAGATGGAACGCGCCAGGGAGAGGCTCCTCGCGACGGGTTGGTTCAACCGGGTCGATGTCTCCGCCAGCGCGCTGCTCCCCGGGGATGCACGGCACGTCGTCATCCAAGTGGATGTCTCGAGCCCCGAGGCCCTGTGTCGAGCCGCTGGCGAGACGTGGGCACCAAAGCCTGCGCCGAAGGCGGCGAGGCCTGACGACGAGGGCTGCCCGCATGGAAAGAACTGTGTCCAGCTCGAACCCATCATTGCGGATCTGATTCGGTTCTTTTCCGAAACGAGGTGACTGGTTCACTCCGGAGCGCGCGTCTTCTCGGCGACGGCAATCTTTCGGCGCTCGACGGTGAGCGTCGCGGCGTCGACCATCTCGTCGTCGATCACGATCGCTCCGAGGCCCGCGTCGCGATCGGCCTTCGCGTAGGCCTCGACGATGCGCCGCGCTTGCGCCAATTCCTCATCAGACGGCGTGAAGACCTGGTTGATCACTGGCACCTGCGCGGGGTGTATGGCCCACTTGCCGTCGAAGCCGAGGCGGTGCGCGTGGCGTGCGTCGCGCTCGACGACGGCCAGATCTTTGTACTGCACCGTGACGCTGTCGATGGCGTCGAGCCCTGCGGCGCGTGCGGCGACGAGCAGGTGCTGGCGCGCGTAGGCGAAGGTCGCCTCGTGATGTTCGCGAAAGTCGCGTGCTCCCACTTCTCCAGCGAAATCGGCCACACCGAAGATCAGCGAATCCAACCGCGGAGACGCCATCGCGATCGTCTGTGCGTTCAGCACCGCCGCGGCCGTCTCGAGCAGCACCTCGAGCCGAATGCGCCCCACCGGCAGCCCCCTGCTCTGCTCGATCTGCGTCACCAGCCGATCGACAAAGCGCACGTCGTCAGCCGTGCGCACCTTGGGCACCACCACCGCGTCGACGAATTCACCGCTCGCTTCGAGCACGTCGACGAGATCGCGGTAGCACCAGGGCGTTTCAACTCCGTTGATGCGGTAGGCGCGCACCTTGCCGCTCGTGAACGTGGAGGTGCGGAGCGCCTCGGCCACCGTGCGTCGCGCCTCGATCTTCTTCGATACCGCGCAGGCATCTTCGAGATCAAAGATCACCTCGTCGGCATCGCTCGCGGCGGCCTTCTGCATCATCGCGAGGGAGTGGCCGGGGCACGTCAGCTCGGTCCGCCGAATCGGTCGGGTCATGTGGGCAGTTGATGACAGACGGTGCCAGCGCGCCACCTCCAGGTGCGGTAGACCCGTAGGCACGCATGAACTCGGACGCGCTCAACGCCAACGTCGGCTACCGGTTGCGCACGCTGCGGCTGTCGAAGAACGTGAAGCAGGCCGACGCGGCGCGCGAGCTGGGGGTCAGCCCGGCGTATTTGAACCTGATCGAAAAGGGCAAACGGGTGACGCCCTTCCCTCTCTTGTGGAAGGCGCTCCGCTTCTTTCAGGTCGACCCCGAGACCTTCATGGCGCAGCTCGGCGAGGGCCGCGTCGACGAGGCGCTGGCGAAGCTGCTCGACGAGCCGCTGCTCAAGACGCTGCAGCTCGACCAGGAGTCGCTCCAGTCGCTCTCCGCCGAGCCGAAGCTCGCGGGCACCGTGGCCGCGCTGTTCAACCTCTACAAGAACACCCGCACCCAGCTCGAAAACGTGATGGCGCAGCTGTCGACCAAAGAACGCGCGGGTGAGGCGATGCCCGACGGCCGGCTCGACTATTCGCCGTTCGATGAGGTCACCGACTTTCTCCAGGCGCACCACAACTACTTCCCCGAGCTCGAAGAAGAAGCCGAGGCCCTGCGCGCCGATTTTTCGCTCGAGCGCGAGGTGCTGAGCAGCCAGCTCCGCCACCTGCTCGAGACGCGCTTCGGCATCGTCACCCGCTTCGAGGCGGGTCGCGACGGCTCCTCGGTGGTGCGCCGGCTCGATCTGGAGAAGCGCGAGCTCGCGATCTCCCCGTCGCTCACCGAGCAGATCATCAAGGTCCAGCTCGCGGCGACGCTCGGGTTGATGGTGTTGGACAAGACGCGTCTGGTCGACCGCATCGTCGGCGACAAGACCCGGCACGCGGAGACCCAGCGGTTGATCAAGGTCAACCTGGCCAACTACTTCGCCGGCGCGCTCATGTTGCCCTACGGCGACTTCTTCAAAGAGGTCGAGCGCACCCGCTACGACATCGAGCTGCTGAGCAACATCTTCAACGTCAGCTACGAGACCGTCGCTCACCGGGTGTGCAACCTGGCCGACCCGAAGCGCCGCGGCCTGCCATTCCACTTCATTCGCACCGACATCGCCGGGAACATCTCGAAGCGGTACTCGGGCACGGGCTTGAAGTTCGCGTCGACCGGCTCGTGCGGCAAGTGGGCAGCGCACCTCGCCTTCTTGAACCCGCACCAGATCACCCGGCAGTACTCGCAGATGCCCGATGGCTCGACGTACTTCGACTTCGCCAAGGTGCAGCTGCAGACGGTCGAGGGGTCCATCGTGCGCGGCACGGCCTACGCCATCGGCCTCGGCACCCATGCCGAAAATGCGAAGTACCTGGCCTACGGCATTCCCCTCACCGACGCGAAGCGTGACCCGGTGCCCACTGGCGTGTCGTGCCGGTTCTGCGAGCGCACCGACTGCAACCAGCGCGCGGCCGCCAGCTACCGCTTCGCCTTCTCCTTCGACGAATACACCAAAAAAGACTGCTTCTTCTCCCCGCTGGTGACGTCTGATCTCGGGGGCAAGAAGCGATGAGGCCCGTGGCCGCCGCGCTCGTGTTCTGCGCCTTCGCCTGCACGGCCTCGGTCGACACCGTTCGCGTTCGCGCGCCGGCTCCAGAGTCGATCTTCGTGCGCGTGGTCCAAACCATCGAGCGCAACTGCGTCGGCATCGACGTGGTCGACGACGCCAGCGGAGGCTACGTGATGTCGATCTGGCGCCAATGGCCGTTGGAGGTCGGGGCGATGCGCAGCCGGTGCGTCGCGACCATCACCACCGCTCCCGGGCAGGCGTACAGCGAGGTGCAGGTGTCTTTCGTCGTGAAGTATTGCGCACCCGAGGGCTCTCCCGAGGCCGCGGAGTACCCGCCCGATGGCTGCCAGGTCGTGTCAGAGTTGCCCGAAGACGTCGCCAAGGCGCTCACCCGGTCGGGCGCGCAGATCGAGGCCGAGCTGCAGCAGCGTTGACAGCGACGCCTCCCCCGGGGTGGAACGCGGCCCATGCGACGACTTGCCCTCCTTCTGCTGCTGGCGGCCTGCGGTGATCAACGCCCGGTGCCCCTGGTCACCGTGCCGAACGCGACGCTGCCGCCGCCCGAGGTGAAGGTCACCCCGCCCCCAGGGCCGTTCAACGGCAGCATCGTGTTGACCTTCGAGACCGATCGCCCGGCCACGGTGTTCGTCAGCCTCGACGGCAGCGACCCGCAGGTGAGCGCGCAGACCCGGCTGTCGGGCCCGTCGCCCTTCACCGTGATGCTCGATGCCACCACCATCGTGAAGTACTTCGTGTCTGACGACGCGAAAGATGGGCCGCTCCAAGAGGGCACCTGGGTGCGCGCAGGAGGCCCGGTTGGCACCATCTCTGGCGTTGTCGTGGTGGGCGACTTCGCCGTGGGCAAAGAGGTCGCCGTCACCCGCAACGTGCAGACCAAGCGCCTGGGCAAGCCGATGGCGGCCGGCGAGGTGCCGTTCCTGTTCGAGATGCAGCAGAGCGGAACCTACCGGCTCACCGGGTACTCCGATCGCAATGACGACGGTCAGATCATTCCGCTGATCGACTTCGCTTCAGATCCGGTGACGGTGCAGCTCGACCTGACCGACCCGTTCAAGGCCAGCGCCGAAAACGTGCGGCTCTACCTCGGCGCCTCGGCCACCGGTCTCGGCACGCTCCGCGGCATCATCAACCTGCCCAAGCCGCCGATTCTCCAGAACCTGCAGATCTCGCTCATCTCGCCCAGCTCGTTCACGGCTGGGTTCGACCCCACGACGCTCCTGCAGCAGCTCCAGGGTGGCTACCGGATCTTCACCGACCCCGCGGTGTCCGACTACCCGTACGTGATCACCAACCTCGAGCCCGGCCAGTACGTCGGCGTGCCCTCGCTGTTCGGCTTCGGCAGCACCGGCATCGCGCTCAACTTCATCGCCAACCCGCTCCGGCCCATTCGCATCGAGGCCGACCAGGAGACGGTGCAGAACTACGCCTTCGGCCCCGTGAACCTGTCGGGCACGGTGACGATCGCCGCCGCGTCTGCGCCGAGCTCGCCCATCGGCTTCGGCATCGTCGCGGCCCGCGTCACCAGCCTCACCGATGGCATTCAGGCCGTGCTCATGCCGATCATCCTCACCCGCGATTCGACGACCGGCGACGTGACCGGCAGCTACCAGGGCACGGCGCTTCGTTCGAACCAGACCGTCAACCTGCGCGTGTTCAGCAACGGGCAGTCGGCGATCCTCGACGCGCTGACCTGGGTCATCAACCCGTTCGCGACGCAGCCGGCGCACGCGACTGCGATGGTGTCGACCATCGACATGGTCAAAGACATCACTGTGCCGTAACGGCGCCGACGACAACCGGAGCCGGGACCGGGGCCGCGCTCGCCGCGAGCGGGCCCTCAGGGCACAGCTCGAGGAAGCGCTGCTTCGAGCGCGCGGTGAAGCTGTTGCGGCGAATCATCGAGCCCAGCAGCGCCAGCACCTCGCGGGTGTGCTCGAGCCCGCGATCGAGCGCCGCGAAAAAGTCGACGTTCGGCCCGCGGTAGAACTCTCGCGTCGAGCCGTCGGTGCTGGCCGTGAAGCGCCCCAGCGGCGACGCCAGCGCCATGGAGAAGAAGTACAAGCCGCGCATCCACCCGTCGACGTCGGGCTTGGTCGGGGCCTCTCCAAACGCCTCCTGCGATGACACGCGCACCAACTCGTAGAGGCCACGGCCTACGCCCTGCGCGCCGCGCTCTTTGCGAATCTGCAGCTTGGCCTTGATCGCCGACGTGCCCACCATCGGGCTCCCGTGGAGGTCTTGCATCAGCAGCAGCGCCTGCGCCCACTCGATGCGGTGCCGCGCCGCGAGCTCGGTCTCACCCGGCTTGCGGTGCGCGACGATCAGCGCCGACACCATCGGCTCGAGCGCGCGGGCGATGCCCAGCTGGGTGAAATAGCCGGCGAGAAACGCGAGGCCCGCGTCGACGCCCACCAGCGCGCCGTTCGACACCAGCTCGGCGGCCTTCACTCCGAAGGCGACCGGCGCCGTGCCGTGCAGCAGCGCGGTGAAGTGCGGAGCCCGCGCGCGGCGGCTCCAGGCGTCGAGGCCCAGCGCCCACCCGCCGAACCAGGGGAGCTCGGGCAGCGCGGCGCCGAACCGCGCGTATTGCAGATCATCACCGAGTGCTTTGGCGAACTCGGGAGGGAGCGAAGTGCTGTGTGCCGAGAGCCGTTCAACAGCGGTCAGCGAGGTCAACAGAGAAGGCATCGAGCGGGGCGGACTGTACCTTTCCTGTGGCCCTTTGAGACCCGTTCGCTACATTCCGCCAACTTTTTTCCACGTAAGGAAATGGCTCTCTCATGAATTTCGTGTTTGCGACTGGCGATGCCGCGAAGGCGCGCGCCGATGTGCTCGTGCTGCCGTTGTTCGACTCCGACCTCACCAACAAGAAGCGCACCCCGGTCGCGTTGACCAAGGTCGACGGCAAGCTGCGCGGGCTGCTGCTCAAGCTCGCGGCGCAAGAAGGTTTCAAGGGGAAGGCTGAGCAGATCGCCGTGGTGCAGACCCACGGCAAGATCGGCGCGACCCGCGTGGTGCTCGCCGGCCTCGGCTCGCGCGAGAAGTACACCCCCGAGGCGCTGCGGCTCGCCGCCGGCAAAGCGGTGAAGACCGCGACCCGCCTGAAGGCCAAGAGCGTGGCGCTCCAGATCCCCTCCGTCGACCCGCTCGATGAGACCATTCGCGCGCTCGTCGAGGGCTTCGAGCTCGGCGCGTACAAGTACGATCGTTGGCGCACCAACGCCGACGAGAAGTCGGCCCCGCGCGTCGATCGGGTGCAGCTGCTGCTCCCTTCGCTGGTGAAGAAGACCCCAGAGATGACGGCCGCGGTGGTGCTCGGGCAGCAGGTGGCCGACGCGACGAACTGGGCGCGTACGTTGGTGAACGAGCCCCCTGGCACCATGACGCCGACGCTGCTCGCCGACGAGGCGAAGGCCATGGCCAAGGCGTCGGGCCTCGCCATTCACATCGGCGATCGAAAGAAGATCGACGAGCTGAAGATGGGCATGTTCCTCGGCGTCGCGCGCGGCAGCATCGAGGAGCCGCGGCTGGTGCACCTGTCGTACGTGCCAAAAGACGCAGAACACGCCAAACGCGCGCCGGTGTGCATCGTCGGCAAGGCGATCACCTTCGATTCTGGCGGCCTGTCGCTCAAGCCGTCTGACGCGATGATCGACATGAAGACCGACATGGCCGGCTCGGCCGCGATGCTCGGCGCGATGAAGGTGATCGCCCAGCTCGCCCCGCCCTTCCCCGTGCACGGCTTCTTTGGCGCCTGCGAAAACATGCCGTCGGGCAACGCCTACCGCCTCGGTGACGTGCTCGTGTCGCGCCTCGGCAAGACGGTGGAGATCACCAACACCGACGCCGAAGGCCGCCTGGTGCTGGGCGACGTGCTCGCCTACGCCAACGAGCTCAAGCCCGCGGTGCTGATCGATCTCGCGACGCTGACCGGCGCCTGCATCGTGGCGCTCGGCAACTACGTGGTGGGCGCGTTCGGAGACGACGAGCCGCTGATGCGCGACGTGCTCGACGCGGGCGCAGCAGCCGGTGAGGCGTACTGGCGCCTGCCGATCACCGACTTCCAGAAAGACGTGCTCAAGAGCGACGTCGCCGACATGAAAAACGCCGGCGAGCGCTGGGGCGGAGCGATCAACGCCGCGGTGTTCCTCAAGGAGTTCGTCGGTTCCACGCCGTGGGTGCACCTCGACATCGCCGGGCCCTCGCAGTCGCCGAAGGAGCGCGGGTACCTCTCCAAGGGCGCGACCGGCGTGGGCGTTCGCACCCTGGTCGAGCTCGTTCGCCGCCGTGCTGCAACCTTGAACAGCGCTACGGCAGCGTAGTCACCGGCTCTGCCTCGACCGCGCGCTGGACTACACGTTCCAGCGCTTCGGGCGCCACCACACCCCAGTAGGCCTCGATC
>JAEUJT010000495.1 GCA_016793525.1 Archangium sp.
TGAACTCCGTACCGAAGCTGCCCCCGACGCCGGGCACCAAGTGGCGCTTCAACGCGTACCGGCTCGAGCACTTCACGCACGGCACGCAGATCGAAGGGCAGTCGTTTTCACCGCTGTTTGTCGGCGACTTTCACGCGCTGCACCGCTTCGGGTGGCTGGTGTTCGGCGGTTAGTTCTTCGGTCGGGTCACGCCGCCGATCGGCTCCGAGCCGGAGGCATGCCCGGAGGCCCTGGCGGTCCCGCGATGCCTGTCTCACCGGTTGGTCCCGGCTGCCCGGCGTTCCCGGAGGGGCCTGCCACACCTGCAGGACCTTGCGGCCCCTCGGCACCCGTACCGCCCCCCATCGCCCAGACGAGGGGTGACACGATCAGCACCTGACAGAGCTTCATGGGCAGCCCTCCGTTCCCGCAGCGGGACGGGGCTCCTACAGGCGCTCCTCGAACACCTTCACGCGCGGGGGGCTATTTCTCCGACGCCGCTGGAGGCACAGGCGCGACGTTCCAGATGTCTTTCGCGTATTCGCGAATGGTGCGGTCTGACGAGAAGAAGCCCATGCGCGCGACGTTGATGATGCTCGAGCGCCACCAGGCGGCTGGCTCGGTGTAGCGCTTCACCATCTCCGCTTGGGCCTGGGCGTACCCAGCGAAGTCGGCCAACACGAAGTACCGATCGTCGTCGAGCAGCGACTCCACCAGCGGCTTGAAC
Organism: Archangium sp.; assembly: GCA_016793525.1. The sequence continues at coordinate 707 of JAEUJT010000495.1, forward strand.
AGGTTCTTGTCTTCGGGGCTGAAGAAGCCAGATGCCACCAGGTCGAGCACCTCGCGCACGTCGGCGTTGCGCTCGTACACGCTGCGGCCGCTGTAGCCGTCGTGTTTTGCCTGCACGACTTCATCGGCGGTGAGCCCGAAGAGGAAAAAGTTCTCGGCCCCCACCAGCTCGCGGATCTCGATGTTCGCGCCGTCGAGCGTGCCGACGGTGAGCGCCCCGTTCATCGCCAGCTTCATGTTGCCGGTGCCCGAGGCCTCCATACCGGCGGTGCTGATCTGCTCGCTCACGTCGGCCGCGGGAATGATGCGCTCGGCGAGCGACACCCGGTAGTTGGGCATAAACGCCACCTGCAGCCCGGTGCGCCCGGAGTCGCTGTTCACCACCTCGGCCACGCCGGTGATGAGGCGAATGATGTGCTTCGCGGTGCGGTACCCCGGCGCGGCCTTGGCCCCGAAGAGGAACGCGCGTGGGTGGCCGACGAACGACGGGTTCTCTCGCCCCTTGAGCCAGAGGTGAACGATGTGGAGCGCGTTGAGCAGCTGCCGCTTGTATTCGTGGAGCCGCTTGATCTGCACGTCGTAGATGGCGTTCGGGTCGATGCTGGTCCACATGATGTCGCGCAGGTGGGCCGACAGGTCTTTCTTGTTCGCCAGCTTCGCCTCGCGAAACGCCTGCACGAAGCCCGCGTCGTTCACGTGTTTCTCGAGCTCCCGCAGCCGGTCGAGGTCTTTCGCCCAGCCGTCGCCGATGGTGTCGGTGATCAGCTTCGCCAGCCGCGGGTTGCACGAGAGCAGCCAGCGCCGCGGGGTGACGCCGTTCGTCTTGTTGTTGAAGCGCTTCGGGTACATCTGCGCGAAGTCCGACAGCACGGTCTTCTGCAGCAGCTCAGAATGCAGCGCCGCCACGCCGTTGACGCTGTGCGAGCCGACCACCGCCAGCGCCGCCATGCGCACGTGCTTCTCGCGGCCCTCTTCGATCAGCGAGAGCCGGGCCATGCGCCCGTCATCGAACGGGTACTGAATCTGCACCGAGCGGAGGAACCGAACGTTGATCTCGTAGATGATCTGCAAGTGCCGCGGCAGCAGCCGCTCGAACAGCGTCACGGGCCACTTCTCGAGCGCCTCGGGCAACAACGTGTGGTTGGTGTAGCCGAAGGTCTGCTGGGTGATGCCCCACGCCTCGTCCCACGGCAGGCGCTTGTCGTCGATCAGCACCCGCATCAGCTCGGCGATGGCGATGGCCGGGTGCGTGTCGTTGAGCTGAATCGCCACCTTCTTCGGGAACTGCACGAAGTCGCTGTGGTTCTTCAGGTAGCGCCGCATGATGTCGGCGATGGCGCAGGCGACGAAGAAGTACTCCTGCTTCAGGCGCAGCTCCTTGCCGGCCTGGTTCTGATCGTTCGGGTACAGCACCTTCGAGATGACCTCGGAGTCGTTTTTCTCGACGACGCTGCGCTCGTAGTCGCCGTCGTTGAAGAGCGCGAAGTCGAACTCTGCCGACGCGCGCGCCTGCCACAGCCGCAGCGTGTTCACCGTCTGCGCGCCGAAGCCGGCGATCGGGGTGTCCCACGGTACGCCGAGCACCGTTTTCCCGCCGACCCAGCGCGCCTGCGAGCGACCGTCGGGGCCGAGGTACGACTCGACGTGGCCGTAGAAGCGCACGGGAACGATGCGATCTGGGCGAACGATCTCCCACGGCGTGCCGAACTTGAGCCACTCGTCGGCGCGCTCCACCTGGTACCCGTTGACGATGTCTTGGCTGAAGATGCCGAACTCGTAGCGAATGCCGTAGCCCATGCCCGGCAGATCCAGCGTCGCCATGGAGTCGAGGAAACACGCGGCCAGCCGCCCCAGGCCGCCGTTGCCGAGGCCCGCGTCGGGCTCCATTTCGAGCAGCGTCGAGAGGTCGACCCCGAGCTCGCGCAGCGCCTCGCGCGTCGGCTCCCACAAGCCCATGTTGATGAGGTTGTTCCCCAGCGCGCGGCCGAGCAGGTATTCGGCGCTCAGGTAATATGCGCGCTTCGCATCTTGTTGGTAGTAGCGCTTCTGGGTGCGCACCCAGCGCTTGGCCAACCGGTCGCGCACGGTGAGCGAGAGCGCCATGAAGCGGTCCCACACGCCGGCGGAGTCGAAGTTTTTCCCCCGGGTGAACTCGACGTGGTCCACGAACGCGCGTCGGAGCGCGTCGGGGTGCGGGCTGTGGCGGTACTCGTTCGGGGCAGGCTCGCTCATGGCGCGCGACTCTTCACGCTGCGGCGGTGCGGAGCAACGGGTTTCCGTGCACGAATTCGTCGCGAGCCGGGCGGTTCAGACGACAGATGCCCCGATGATCCACCTCGCGCGCCTGTTCGCGACGCTCCTCACGCTGCACCCCGGCGCTGACGGCGGTGTGCTGGTCATTCCTCCGCTGGGCAGGCCGTACGCCTCGTTCTCATTCGTGCTCGAGCCGGAGAGGCCCAGCGCAGCGCTGCGCTACGACGCGGGGTACGGCGCCTGGCAGCTGGAGCCCGACCCGCCCCCGAGGTCTCGAGCGTTCACGTTGACGTTGCACGACGGGCACGACCTGCCGCTGCTCCTGTTCGAGGTGTCGAATGATGGGGAGATCTCAGAACGGGTTCCCTCGGCCCCAGCGCCAGCGCCGCGCCTGCGCCTCACCGACGACGGCACGATTCGCATCGTCCCCGAGGGCACGGTGGTGGTGCGACGGAACGCCAACGGCTCGGTGGAGCAACTTGCCGACGGGGTCGTCGAGAGCGATTTCAGATGCCAGTTCATCACGCCGGTTCACCTCCGCTGCGGGCACGATGGAGTTTCGGCCATGCGCATCTCCGTGCGAGGGAATCGGCTGGTCGCAGGGGGGCTGCACGGTGGGTGGAGCATTGCTCCGCCTCCACGGACCGACGACCAACGGCACCGCGCGCTGATGATCTCCGCGATGTACGTGATCGCCCACGACACGGAGTCGCACGAAGACCTCCCCGCGCTCTCACCGAACGAGTGAGCGCAGTCGTGGCCATGGGTCAGCGCTCCGATTGACCGCGGCACGACGGCTTCGACTGCTTTACCCGCTCGCGCACCACACGGAGTCTCCCGGCGCTCCGGCTGAGTGCGTGGCTACTTCGCCGTCGACGCCAGCGACTTCGCTGCCAGCCGGCTCGCCAGCTCGCTCACCTGGGTCGTGAAGTCGGTCAGCAGCGTCCTCGGGAGCGGCTCGGCCCGAGGGAAGTTCTGGTTCAGCGGGTTCACGAAGCGGCCGCCGCGCTTCAACGCGAAGTGCAGGTGCGGCCCGGTCGACAACCCGGTGCTGCCCGACTCGCCGATGACCGTCTTCTGCGCGACGCGCTCGCCGTTCTTCACCGAGATCTTGGAGAGGTGCAGGTAGCAGGTCTCCAGACTCAACACGTGGCGCACGCACACCATGTTGCCGCCGCCGTTGTCCCACCCCGCGCGAGTCACGGTGCCGTCGGCCACCGCCCACACCGGCGTGCCCGTGGGTGTGCCGTAGTCGACGCCGTTGTGCGAGCCGACGTAGTTGAGAATCGGGTGGAAGCGCGACCCGAAGCCGCTGGTGACGCGCGCGAACTTGAGCGGGCTCTTGAGAAACGTCTTGCGGGCCGATTGGCCGTCTTCGGTGAAATACGAATCGGAGCCATCGGGCAGCCGGTAGCGGAACGACTTCTTGGTGCCGATGGATGAACCGACGTACTCCGCGGCGAGCACCCGGCCGTAGTCGATGACCCGGCCCTTGTGCAGCGTCTTCTCCACCAGCGCGCGCATGCGGTCGCCCTTCTGCACGTCGCGGTAGAAGTCGATGTCCCACGCGAACACGTCGGAGAGCGTGATGGCGATGTCGGGCTTCTCCCCCGCCGCCAGCGCCGCGTCCCAGACCGACGAGGTGACGTTGAGCTCGACCACCTCGGCCCGCACCTCACGCTCGAACTCGCGCTTGGTGCCGACATAGCGATCTCCGTCGCGGCGCACGAGCCACTCGGTGAGCAGGTTGCGCCGGTACTCGAGCACGTCGAGCTGCCCGTGCCGAACGACGGTGCGGAGCTGGTCGCCAGGTCGCGCGCGCTTGAAGTCGAACTCCGCCGCCGCCAATGCGCCCTGCACCGCGTCGACCGTCAGGCCATCGAGCCCGGCCTGCTGGAGCGCTTTGGCCACCGTCTGGTTTCGCTCGAGCCAGCGCGTACGCACCTCGGCGCCTTCGCCCGTCGCGGCCAGCACACACACCACAGCGCTCAGCGAAATCATCAAAGCCTCGTGACCCTAGCGACGGACCCACCGTCAGGGAAGTTTCCCCTCTGAAGGGGCAGTGACCGCGAACAGCGCCAGCGACTCGATGGTCCACGAGGCGAAGTCGAGGTTGCGCGACAGGTAGTGCGCCAGCGGCTCGTCGGTGACCCGCTTGAAGCTGCGCGAAGCGTGTCGGAGCACCGGCCCCTTCGGCGTCTGAATGAGGAACCCCACGTGTGACACCCGGGTGATGCGCGTGGGGCGATCAGCGCGCACCACCACCACCACCGTGCCCGACGGCGCGCGCTTCAACACCTCGACCGCGCGCTTCACCGGCACCACATCGAGCGCAAACGTTCCCAACGGCTGCGAGGTGGCAGGAAGTGCGAGCGAGGCACCTTCCTTCGCTTTCCAGGTGCGGCGGGTGAGCTGCTTCGAGGTGCGCTCCGCCAGGGGGCCGGCCACCTCGCGGGTGATGTCGCGCAAGACGCCGCGGGCTTGGAGGTGCGGGAGCCACTGCGCCTCCATGAGGTGGTTGCGCGTCTCCCACGCCGGCGCGCCGCTGTAGCGAATGGCGTCGAGCACCGGCAGCCGAGACGCGGCGTCGGGCGCGAGGGCCATGGCCATGACCTCTTCGACCAACGTGAGGCAGTCGACGGCGTCGTACCGAATGCGTGGGTCCACGTCGTGGCCCGAGCCTTCACCCAGCGGCGAAAACGCGTACGGCGTACCGAGAAAGCCTTCGCTCAGCGACACGATGCGCTCTTCGACCGGCCGCGCACGGAGGGCTTCGACCTGCGCTTCTCGCTCCGCTTCGGTCCACGCGCCGAGCAGCAGCAGCACCGCTGCCGTCACTTGAGCCCCGCTCGACGGAGAATGCTCTGGCGCGCCTCGTCGGTGAGGCGCAGCGTCTCGAGCTCGGTCTCGTAGGGGAGCCGGGCCTCGCCGGTGCGGTGCGCGCTCTCGATGACCAGCCATGCCACCTTGCTCGCGTCGCCGGCCTGGGCCAGCACCCGCGCGGCCGTGGCCCGCACCGCGTCGTTGGAGTCCCTCAGCACCGGCGTCAGCACGGGAGCGGCCACCTTGGTGCTCGCGCCCTCGAAGAGCCGCACCGCCTGCTGGCGCTGAAACACGTCACTCGATTTCAACCCTTCGCGGGCGAAGGCGATTCCCTTGGGAGCACCGAGGAGACACAAGGCCCGCGCCGCCGCCAAACGCGTCGACTCCGAGGAGTGCTTCAGCAGCTGCTCGAGGTCGGCCTTTTCCTTGGCGGCACCGACCTGGCCGACCGCCACCAACATCACCGCGCGGGTGTCGGGGTCATCCTCCACGCGGGCGGCGGCCATCAGCGCCTTGCCCGACGACGCGACGCCGATTTTCGCCAGCGCCAGCGCGGCCGTCTTGCGCGCGCCCCAGGCCTTGTCGCGAAGCGTCACCTCGAGCGTCGACACCGCGCGCTTCGCCTTCATGCGGCCCAGCGCCTCGGCCGAGGCCATGCGGTGGCCGAGCTCCTCGTCGGACACGGTGCGCATCAGCAGCGACTCCGCCTCGTCGAGCGGCGTCGCGATCTCCGCCAAGACCTCGAGCATCGCGCTCCGACGCTGAGCGTCGGTGGTCCGCTTCCACCGGTCGACGAGGTGCTCGGTCGCGAAGGCCTGCGCGCCGAGAAACGTGAGGCGGGTGGCGGTCGCCTGCGGGGTGGCCGCGCCGGAATACAGCTTTTCGAGCACCTCGGCCGCCTCGGCCCGGCGATCGAACCCCCAAGCCGAAAACCCGACGAGAACGAGCAGCACCCCAAGACGCTCCATGGACGACGAGGCTAACATTCGACTGGTGTCCCACCAGGCTTCGGCCCGAAACTCGTCAGGGCCAATGCGTCACGTAGAG
>JAEUJT010000503.1 GCA_016793525.1 Archangium sp.
CAGGTGGGCGGCATGGGGCGGAGCGCGTTGGCCGCGACCGACGACAGCTTCATCGCGATTTTCATTCGGCCCAACACCAACGAGGTCGAGCTGTACCAGCGCTTCCTCGACGGAGGCAGCACCTCGCACACCTACGCGAACACCAGCGCGGTGGAGACAGTGGCCATCGCCGGTGCGGGCACACGTTGGGCCGCCACGTGGGCCACTGGGCTGCAGACGAGCGCCCCCGGCGTGAAGTGCGTGACGTCGAGTGCGGCGGCCTCCGTCTCGGCGGTGTCGAGCGACGTCGCGGTCGACGTGGTCTCCATCGACGTGACGCCGTCGGGTCAGGTGGGCATCGCGGCGCGGAGCAGCAATGAGAATGTCACCCCCCGCGCAGGCATCTCGACGACTGGCTGTCCTGCCCAGCTGGTGGAGTTCAGAGACCCCGCGCTCACCACCCAAGCGTCTGGCGTGGCGATGGTGGCGACGGCCGACGGGCAATCGTTCCGCGTCATCTCCACGGGTCCCCTCAACGGCGGCTCGGGGGTCGTCAGCATCACCGCGCCGAAGCCGGGCGGCGGCGCAATCGGCGTGGCGCGCATTCTCCAGGGGGAGGCGCTGTGGGACGTGAGCGCCGCGATGGGCGGCGGCGGCAACTGGGCGCTGGCGACCTACGACCGCGACCTCGAAGACGGCGGCTCGGCGCTGGCGGTGAAGCCGTTGCCCGTGAACATCGCGTCTGACACCGAGATTCTCATCGATTCGGTCACGCTCCTGCCGTGGGCGCGCACCTGGAACATGGGGCGTTGTGGCCCCGGGTGCATGTCGGTGGCGATGACCCCGACGCGCGGCGCCCTCGTGCTGTCGGTGACCTTTATCAGCGACGACGACGAGATGCGGCCGCTGGGCGCGCAGCACTACGACGTGGCCTGCTCGCGCTCACCCAACGCGCTGGGGGCTTCGGTGGCCACGGTGGGCGACACCGTCGGCGTCTTCTATTCCGACCAGTCGCAGGGCCAGCTGTTCCTCTGCGACAAGCCGCCATTCTGACGAGGCGCTTCGGCGCTTCAAAACCCCGGAGCGGCGGCTCCACGGCGGAGCGGCGGCTACACCGTCTCCGTCGCGCCGTGGCACTTCTTGTATTTCTTGCCGCTGCCGCAATGGCACGGGTCGTTGCGGCCCAGCTTGGGGCCCTCGCGCACCACGGTCTTCTGCTGCTTCGGCTCGGGGGTGCCCTCTTCGGTGGCACGACCCTCGACGGCCTGCTTCGCCCGCTGCTCCATCACTCGCCTGAGCCGCTCAGTGTCGTCGCTCGCGTCGCGCGGCTGGGCGCGCATGATTTGGCTCACGAACTGCACCTTGATGTTGTCGAGCATGCGAATGAAGCCCGCGTACCCTTCTTTCTTGTACTCGACCTTCGGGTCTTTCTGGCCGTAGCCGCGCAGGCCGATGCCCTGGCGCAGGTGGTCCATGGCCAGCAGGTGGTCCTTCCACAGCTGATCAATCGTCGCCAGGTAGCGCAGCTGGCAGAAGCGGTGCCACTCGTCGCCGTAGTCTTTCTCGCGGTCGAGGTAGAGCCGCTCGACGCGCTTGTAGATGTCGTCTTGCAGCTGCTCGACCGTGCCCGTGGGCTGGAACTCCATGGAGACGTTGAACGCCTCTTTCACCCCTTGGCTGATGGCGGTGAGGTTCCACGTCGAGGGGTTCTTGTTCGCCGCGTAGGTCGCGGTGAGGTTGACGATGACGTCTTCGATGGCGTCGAGCACCATCTCGCGGAAGTCGGGCCAGGTGAGCGTCTTCTCGGTGCGCGTCTTGACCTGGGTCTTCTTGTCTTCGGTGAACTCGACCAGCGGCACGCCGGCGCCCGCGGCCAACACGTGGCGGCGCAACCGGTAAATGGTCTGCCGCTGCTGGTTCATCACGTCGTCGTATTCGAGCAGGTTCTTGCGCTGGTCGAAGTTGTGGCCCTCGACCCGCTTCTGCGCGCCCTCGATGGAGCGGCTCAGCCACGGGTGCTCGATGACCTCGTCGTCTTTCATCCCCATGGTCTCCATGAGGTTGGTGATGCGCTCACCGCCGAAGATGCGCATCAGCTCGTCTTCGAGTGACAGGTAGAAGCGGCTCGCGCCGGTGTCGCCCTGTCGGCCCGCGCGACCGCGGAGCTGGTTGTCGATGCGCCGCGACTCGTGGCGCTCGGTGCCGACGATGAACAGGCCACCTGCCTCGCGCACCTTCACCCGCTCTTCTTCGCACTGCTTCTGGTAGCGCTGCACCGCGCCGTCGAACTTCACCTTCCACTCGGCTTTCGCGTCGGCCAGCGCCTTCGCCTTGCCGGCCTCGTCGGTGCCCTCGGGTACGTCGACGGTGGTTGGCTCGGGGCCCACTTCGGCGCGCGCCAGGTTGTCTGCGTTGCCGCCGAGCAAAATGTCGGTGCCGCGACCGGCCATGTTGGTGGAGATGGTGACCGCGCCCAGCCGCCCTGCCTGCGCCACGATGTCGGCCTCGCGCGCGTGATTCTTCGCGTTGAGCACGTTGTGGGGCACGCCCTCTTTCTTGAGGAAGGTGGAGAACACCTCAGACTTCGCCACCGAGACGGTGCCGACCAACACCGGCTGACCCTTGGCGTTGAGGTTCTTGATCTCCTTCGCCGCCTCTTCGAACTTCATCTTCTCAGTTTTGTACACGACGTCGTTCATGTCGTTGCGCACCATGGGCTTGTTGGTGGGCACGACGCGCACGTCGATGTTGTACGTCTTCGCGAACTCTTCGGCCTCGGTGTCGGCGGTGCCGGTCATGCCCGCCAGCTTCGAGTACATGCGGAAGAAGTTCTGGAACGAGACCGTGGCCATGGTCTGCGTCTCGTTCTCGATTTTCACGCCCTCTTTCGCTTCGACCGCCTGGTGGAGCCCGTCGCTCCAGCGGCGGCCCGGCATCAGGCGCCCGGTGAACTCATCGACGATGATGACTTCGCCCTCTTTCACCACGTATTCACGGTCGCGCTTGTAGAGCGTGTGCGCGCGCAGGGCCTGCTCGACGTGGTGCAGCGTTTCGATCTCTTCCGGCGCGTACAGGTTTGCAATCTTCAGGCGCTGCTGCAGCTTCTCGATGCCGGCGTCGGTGAGCAACACCGAGCGCGATTTCTCGTCGAGCGTGAAGTCTTGGCCGGGCACCAGGCCGTAAATGACCTGGTCGATTTTGTAGTACAAATCTGTGTTGTCTTCGGTCGGCCCGGAGATGATCAGCGGCGTGCGCGCTTCGTCGATGAGAATCGAGTCGACCTCGTCGACAATGGCGTAGTTGAGCTCGCGCTGAACGTAGTTGCTCAGCTGGAACTTCATGTTGTCGCGCAGGTAGTCGAAGCCGAACTCGTTGTTCTGCCCGTAGGTGATGTCAGACCGGTACGAGTCTTGGCGCTGCTTGTCGCTCAGGTCGTGGAGAATGCAGCCCGTCGACATGCCCATGAAGCCGTAGACCCGGCCCATCCACTCCGCGTCGCGGCGGGCGAGGTAGTCGTTGACCGTCACCACGTGTACGCCGCGGCCGGAGAGCGCGTTGAGGTAGCAGGGCAGGGTGGCGGTGAGCGTCTTGCCTTCACCGGTGCGCATCTCAGCGATGCACCCCTCGTGGAGGAACAGGCCGCCGATGAGCTGCACGTCGTAGTGGCGCTGGCCGATGATGCGCCGGGAGCCCTCGCGCACCAGGGCGAAGGCCTCGAACAGCGCGTCGTCGAGCGAGCGGCCGTTGGCGATTTCTTGCTTCAGGCGGGCGGTGGCCGCGGGGAAGTCGGCGTCGGTGAGCCCGCGCATCTTCGTCTCGAGCTCGTTGATGCGCGCGATTTTCGGCCACGCCTTGCGCAGCTCGCGGTCGTTCTTCGTGCCGATGACCTTCTTCAGAACCCACTGAATCATGGAGTGCCTTGTGTCGAAACCGCGCCCGGGTTGCCAGCAAAGAGTGAGGACCGCGCAGGGTAAGTCGCCGGGTCTTCGACGCAAGCTGCTCCCTCGGGGAGGGGCGCCAACACGTGAATTTTGCGAGGGCGCCTGCGTCGGGTCGGCATGGTCACCGCGCTCGTGCTCGCAGCGTCAGTTGCTCAAGCCCCGCAGTGTCTCTCCCAGTACGGGCAGACCGCGTGCGGCTTCAGGTGCGTCGCTCAGTATGGGCGCGTCGTCTGCGCGCAGACCCCAGCCGGTGCTTGCACCACCCAGTACGGCCAGGCGGTGTGCGCGGATCCACCGGTGTACGCCCCAGGCATGCCGCCCATGTCGTGCGTGGCGCAGTACGGCGCCATCGCCTGCGGCTACCACTGCGTCGCGCAGTACGGGCGCGTGGCGTGTGCTCAGTCGCCCATGGGTGCCTGTGATGCGTCGTACGGTCGGGTGTCGTGCGCGGATCCGCAGCGCTCGGGTGGTTGGTGCACCGCGACCGGGCGCGGAGGGGTGCAGTGCAGTGAGGGCGCTCCGGGGCGTCGTCGTCTGCGCTGGCGGTGAGCTACGGCGAAGGCACCGCGCCGGAGTTCACGTCAAAGCCCGCGCGCTGGGTGATGGGCGTGAGGTCGACCGCTTCGAACTCGCTCGCGGGAATGGCCTGCAGCACCGAGAACGTCTGCGACTCCCACGACGCCGACGGGTCACCTTGTATGTACATCGCCGAGCCACCGTCAGCGAGGTACATGCCGTAGCGCTGGAGCGCGAGGATCAACGCCCGCGCCTGCGGCCTCGCCGTCGCGGGAATGGTGAAGGTCGACTTCAACCGGAACAGCTGGCCCATCGGCGGCAACGACATCGAGTTCGTGCCGTTCGAGGTCAGGTGCCGCGCGGGCCAGGTGAAGGCGCGGCGAATCTTGTTCGACGGAATCGTGAAGCGCAGCGCGTGCTTCACCTCACCGGCCAAGGCTTCGTCCGCGCGCGCCAGCAGCGGGAGAATGGGAAAGCCCGCCGCGTCAGCCGAGGTCCACCCGCTGGGCCGGAGCGCGTTGGAGCGCAGGTCGAAGTGCGCTGCGCCGTAGATGTCCCACGCGCCGTTGGCTGCTGGGTACGAGTGGTACGTCTCCCAGAGCCGACAGCTGTCGACGTCGAGCAGCAGAATGTGGTGATCGCCGTAGGGGTGCGATGGATCCGTCACGATGCCGCCTTCGACCAGGGGCGTGGCGGGAATCGGCAGCACCGGCTCCGGGGCCGCGGCGGTCGTGCAGGGTGACACGAGCTGGCGGCTCGACCCCACGGCGCAGTCGCTCTCGGACCGCGCGTCCCACGTCATGTCGGGGTCGCTGGTGCGAAAGAAGACGCGCGGCCACGGCATCGCCGCGCCGTGCACCAGGTTGAAGGGGATGCCGTAGAAGTCGCTGGCTGTTTGGTCGGTCTCCCGCCCCAGATCGAGGTGCACGCGCGCGGCACCGCCGATGGTGGTGATGAACGCCGCCGAATTCGCGTGTACCGGCAGCCCGTCGATTCGGGTGTTGAAGATGTTGTTCGCCGGCAACACCGGGCAGCCGCCGAGGGTTGGGCCTGGCCCCGCGTCGAGGGGCTCACCGCTCCCGCCGCCCGTTCCGCCGCCCGTGGCGCTCCCGCCGCCCGTGTTTTCGCCGCCGCCCGCACCGCTCCCGGTCTCCTCGGAGCCGCCACCGCCACCGCCACCGCCACCGCCACCGTCGAGGTCGACCGTCGTCTTCGCGCCGCACGCGCTGACGACGGCGCACGCCACCGCGAGAAACAGCCGCTTCATCCGTTGACGGGTCATCTCGTTCATCCCCCTTACGTGTCGGGAACCATACCGTTCGGCTCACGGGCCCGGGTACGTGACGGTTTGAATAGGCGTCGCCCCACCGAGGCCACCGGCGGGAGCGTGACCGTCTCCAGGGCCGACGACACGTGGAGCGGTACCTTCACGCTGACATTCCCCGCGGCGCAGCAACTGACGGGCTCCTTGGCGACGGGGACCACCAGGCTTTGCCCTGCCCGGAGCCCGCGCTTCAGCTGCTATCGCTCCGGGCTCGAGCCGGGTACGTCAGCGTGCGTGAGCCGTCAGCGTTCGACGAAACCCCCGCGGCATGTCTTTTACGCGAAGCCCAAGGGCCCTCCGCGCCGGGCGACCACCGCGCTCCCGGAGCAGCCGTTGCCTCCGCGGGCGCGCATGAACGGGTTGCCGCGCGCGTTTCTCCCTCCGACCGTGGGCCGCTGGGTATGGACCTCGCGCGAAGGCTTCGAAGCGCAGCTGTTCGAGGAGCTGGCCTGGGCGAAAGCGAAGCCGCGCGCGCTCGGGCCGGCGCTCGTTGAGAGCGACCCCGTGCGAGACCCAGCGAAGCTCGTGTTCGCGCGCATGGGCTTTCAGGTCGATGCGCTGGCCGTGTCTCCGCTCGAGGTGAAGTGGCCCGCGGGCGCGCTGCTGCCGCAGGTGTGGGTGCCCGACGCGACGCTGGCGAATGGCTGGGCGTCGCGCACGAAAGACTGGGAGGCGCAGCTGCACGAGCGCCACCCCGGTGGCCCCGACACGCCGTGGAAGGCGCACGAAGCGAACGGGTTCCTCGGGCAGGTGTGCTTGGTGACGCCCGAGCTCGCCGCCGTGGGCCTGGTACGCGCCCGCGAGGCGATGTCGTTGAGCGCCGGAGGTCGCACCCGCATGCGCCGTGGAGAAGCGCCGTCGCGCGCGGCGATGAAGCTCGATGAAGCGCTCGAGTGGTACGGCGTCAGCCCCGGCAAAGGCGACGCGTGCGTTGATTTGGGTGCAGCGCCTGGAGGGTGGACTCGGAAGCTGCTCGAGCGCGGCGCGCGGGTGCTGGCGATCGACCCGGGCCCCCTCGCCGAGGACATTCGGGCAAACTCCAAGGTGCGGCACGTGCGGGCCAGCGCGTTCGGCTTCGAGCCGCCGGAGTCGGTCGACTGGCTCTTCTGCGACATGGCCTGGCGGCCCTTGGAGGTGTCGCAGCTGCTCGCGAAGTGGAGCCGCCGCAGCTGGGCCACGCACCTGGTGGCGAACATCAAGCTGCCGATGAAAGACAAGTGGCCGACGCTGTGGCGGGTGCGCGCGACGCTCGAGGAGAGCGGGTGGAAGCACCTCGCTGTGCGCCAGCTGTACCACGACCGCGACGAGGTCACGGTGACCGCCCGATGCCGGTGAGCCGCGATGGCGCCGAGTGACCCCGCGCGCTGCGCGACGCACCCCGAGGTCGCCGCTGTCGATACCTGTACGCGATGTGGATGTTTTGTCTGCGGAGAATGCGCCGACGTCGGCCCAGACGACGCCACGATGTGCAGGGCATGTCTGGCGAAAGTGTCGCCGCGGCCTGTGCCACGCGGTGCGAAGGTGGCCTTCTGGCTGGGGTTCGCGGGCTTGCTCATGCACGTCGGGGTGCACGTCGGCGTGCCAGCGTGGGTGCTCGTTGTGTTCCCTGAAGTGTTCACCGTCTTGTCGATTGGCGTCGCGGTGGTGGTCCTCCCAGAGCTGCTCGCTGGCGCGGTGTCGGTTGCCGGCGCGGTGCTGGCTGTAAGGTACCTGCGGGTGGGCGGCTGGCGGGTCCGCGCCGCCCTCGCGATGGGCGTGCTCCCGGCACTGCGCGCCGTGGTGCGCGTCGGCGTCATGCTCTGGTGGTAGCTCAGGCTGGAGGGCCTCGTGGCGCACCTCTTCCCCGCGGGCGCCTTCAGGCATTCGCCGGCGCGACGCGCAATTCGACGGACGTCGAGTGGTCAAGGTGCAATGGTTCAGCCCCGGAGACGTAACCGTGTCCATGAGGGGCACGCGTGTGCTCTCGGAGGTCGCACATGGGGATTTTCGACACCCTGAAGTCTGAAGCGCAGCGCAACTTCATCGCCCGCGCCGACGACGCCAAAGACGCGCTCATCTACAAGTACCCCGAGCGCAACGTTCGCATGCTGACGCAGCTGACGGTGCAGGCCGACGAGGTCGCGCTCTTCGTCAAAGACGGCCAAGTGATGGGCAAGCTGGGCGCGGGGCGGCACAGCCTCGACTCCAACAACATTCCCTTCCTGTCCGCGTTGCTCGAGAAGGTGACGGGCGGCAACTTCTTCGTCGCCGAGGTGTACTTCGTCAGCACCCGGGAGTTCGCCCAGGTGAAGTTCGGCGGTCCCATCGGTGAGGTGCGCGACCCGGAGACCGGCCTCGCCATCGGCACCATGGTGTACGGCGACTTCTCGTTGAAGTGCGTCGACCCCGAGAAGCTCGTGCTGGGGCTGGTGGGCCTCCGCAAAGCCGACAACGACTCGTTCTTCGGGTGGTTCAAGAGCCAGGTGCTCAAGGTGACGCGCGACCGCATCGCCGAGCTCATCGTGAAGAAGAAGTGGCCGCTCCTCGACGTGACGTCGGGGGCTTTCACTGAAGAAATCGAGACCGAGGTGGTGGCCGGCACGGCGACCCACACCGACAGCTACGGCATCACCATCGTCCGCTTCGGCAACTTCACCGTCAGCATCAAGCCAGAAGACGAGGCGACGCTGAAGAAGCTGTCGAAAGACGTGGCGTACTCGCGACTCGCTGGCGGCTTTCAGCAGTACGCGCAGGGCCAAGCGATGCTGGGCGCCGCCGAGGGCATGGCGAAGGGTGGCGGCGAGGGTGGTGGCGGTTCCGGCAACGCGCTGGGCGGCATGGGCATGGGTATGGGCTTCGGCCTCGCGCAGCAGTTCATGAACGGCGGTGGCGGTGGCGGTGGTGCCGCGGGCGGCGGTGGCGGCGGTGGAGCGCCCTCGGTGATGGACCGCATGAAGCAGCTCAACGAGCTCAAGGGCGCTGGGCTGCTGACCGACGACGAGTTCAGCGCGAAGAAGGCCGAGCTGATGAAGCTGCTGTAGCGGCGCTGCCGAAACGGCTCGCTACGGCATTCCGAATAGGTCGCGAAGCACCAGGCCGGTGGTGGCGCTCGCGGCGTTGGCGAGGAGGCTCCAGACGAGGGCCCTCGGCACGCCCGCGCGGTGCAGCCACCACGTCTCCGCGGTGACGGCGAAGGCCTCCGCCGCGGCCACCATCGCGCCGTACGAGAGCCCCGCGTCGCACAGATGCGGGAAGGCGAACCACACCACCGGGTGCGTCAGCATGCTCGCGGCCCACGACACGCGCCACGAGCCGCCCGTCGCGCGCAGGTAGAGCGGCACCTCGATCGCCTGGGTACACGCGAAAGCCCACACCCACGCCGTGAGCTCGCTCATGGAGTGGCCTCCGTTGAGCGCTGGAGACACGGCGGGTACGGTGTCGCCATGCGCATCGTGTTCCTGGCAGTGGTCGTGCTCGCGGCGTGTGGTGCCCCCAACGGCGTCGACCTCCGAGTGGCTGATTCGCCCGAGCCGTTGACGTCACTGGGCAATAACTCGCTCTTCACGCTGCGGCTGTTCACTGCACCGGCTTCGTACGCGCTTCTCGACCTGCAAGTCGAAGCGAAGCTGGGAGCGACGACCACGCCGCTGAACCTCACGCTGACTGACACCAACGCCAACGGCGCGCTCGACGTCGATGAAGAGGTGGTGGTGCGCGAGCCGACCATCAATTTCTTCGATGGCACCACGGTGGGCCAGGCCGTCACGGTGCAGCTGTCGGTGAAGCCCATGGGCGCGGTGTCGTCGACGCTGGCGACGGCGGTGTGGACACCGTCGAACTGAAGCGCCGCGCCGCGACGGCCAGCTCGAGCGTCCCGTGGAAGGCCGCCAGGTGCAGGTACCCGAGCCGCGCGGCGTCGACATCGACTGCGCCCCACCCGATGAGCCCCAGCGCCGCTAGGC
>JAEUJT010000525.1 GCA_016793525.1 Archangium sp.
CCACGTCATTGCCGACCTTCGCCACCGCCGCCTCCACCCGCTCCATCCGGTCTGTCATGGTTTGCATGGTAGCGAAGGGCACTGACGCCCATCAAACGGGCTCCCGGGCGTGCGGCTGGTACACTCCGGCGGAGTGCCCGAATACCCCGACATCGAGGTGTACAACGCAGCCCTCCGTGCCCGCGCGGTGGGCCATGTGCTTCAGCGCGTGCGGCTCGGCAGCCCCTTCGTGTTGCGCACCGTGGAGCCCCCGCTCTCCTCGGTGAACGGCAAGGTCCTCAAGGCGCTCCGCCGCATCGGTAAGCGCCTGGTGTTCGAGTTCGAGGGCGATCTGTTCATCTTCATTCACTTGATGATCGCTGGGCGCCTCCAGTGGAAGCCTGCGGGCGCGAAGCTGGCGGGGCGGGTCGGCCTCGCGGCCCTCGACTTCGACGGCGGCACGCTGGTGCTCACCGAGGTCAGCACCAAGAAGCGCGCCTCGATTCACCTCGCGCAGGGCGAAGCCGCGCTCAAGGCCTTCGACCGCGGTGGGCTCGAGGTGATGACCGCGCACCTCGATACCTTCGCCGACCGGCTCCGGCTCGAGAACCACACCCTCAAGCGCACGCTCACCGACCCCCGGCTGTTCTCCGCCATCGGCAACGCGTACTCCGACGAGATTCTGCACCGAGCGAAGCTGTCTCCGGTGAAGCTGACGAAGAGCATCACCGGAGAGGAAATCGGCCGCCTCTACGAAGCGACCCGCGCCGTGCTGACCGAATGGACGCAGCGACTCGGCGACGAACTCCACGGGGACTGGCCCGAAAAGGTGACCGCCTTTCGCCCGGAGATGGCGGTGCACGGCAAGTACAAGCAGCCGTGCCCCGTGTGCGGAGGCACCGTGCAGCGCATCGTGCACGCCGAGAACGAGACCAACTACTGCCCGCGCTGCCAGACGGGCGGGCGGCTGCTGGCCGACCGGTCCTTGTCTCGGTTGCTGAAAGAAGATTGGCCGCGCACGCAGGAAGAGCTCGAGGAATATGTGGCCACCCGCGGGGGGTCACAGTAAGAGTTTTGGCCTTCCATGGGAGCGCCGATGCGAAGCGCAGTGCTGGGCTTGGTGATGTTGCTCGTCGGTCTGTGGGCCGGGCCAGCTGCTGCTCAGACGACGGTCTGGCTCGTTCGCCCGCTGTACCCGGGACAAGAAGCGCTCGTCGATCGCACCCAGAAGGCGCTCGACAAGCTCATCCCCCCCGAGCTGCGCAAAGACGCGGTCATCGGCACCCGCGAGCTCGCCGCGCTGCTCAAGGGTCGCAAGCTCGACGAGGTGCCGTGTTTCAGCGGCGACGAGCGCTGCACCGACCCCATCGACGCCTTCGTGGCCAGCTTCGGCTTCGAGCGGGTCGTGCTGATTCAGGGCGGGCAAGACGAAGCCGGCGTGAAGTTCCGCGTGGTGTCGTACGAGCCGAAGAGCGGCAAAGTCGCGCCCGCGACCTCGACCAACGCGGTGCTCGAGAAGGCGCTCCTCGGCGCGATCGCCAAGGTGGTGCCGGTGGCCTCGACGCTCGACGTGAAGTCGAACCCGCCCGGCGCCTCGGTGTACGTCGACGACGTGAAGGTGGGCGTCACCCCCCTCACCACCCAGGTGCTCCCCGGTGAGCGCGTGGTGCGGCTCGACCTCAAGCTCCACCAGCCCATCGAAGAGACGGTCATCATTCCCATTCGCGGCACGGCGACGCTCGACAAGACGCTCGAGAAGGTGGCCGCGCGCATCGTCATCACCGCGTCGCCTGCCGGCACGGTCATCGAGATCGACGGCCAGCCGCAGGGCAAAGACAAGGTCGATCGCGGCATCTCGCCCGGCACGCACACCATTCGGCTCACCGCCGAGAACCACAAGGCGTACGAGCAGCAGATCACCGTCAAGGCCGACGAGCAGTTCGTGTTGGACAAGACGCTCGAGCCGGTGCCGGAAGCGGTGATCCCCAGCGAGGCCAAGGTCGCCATCGTCACCCGCGACGGCACGAAAGAGTTCGTGAAGATCGTCACCGGTCCTGTCACGCCGCCGACCGAGACGGAGCTGACCTACGAGAAGAAGGCCTTCATTCAGCTCGGGTTCGAGGTGGGCTCGATTCTCGGCGACTCACTCGTGGGCCGCCGCTGGGGCAACAACGGCACCGGCCGCACCGCCTCGTTCACCACGCCGTCGCGGTTGTTGATGGGCGTGGGCGCCGACTACGGCACCTTCGGCAAGTACTTCGGCTTGACGGTGGTCGGCGTGAGCTACCTCACCAACGTCGAGCGCATGGGCTTCAACGTCGGGTTCGCGCCCGGTCAGAACGACCTCGAGCACGTGGGCGACGTGTATGGCGCCTCCACGGCGGAGCCGGTGCGGGTGAACTTGGTCACGATTCGCGTGATTCAGCCCCAGTTCCGGATCTGCTTCTGGAAGTTCATGGTCTCGGTGCAGCTGGGCGTGGAGTTCAGAACTGGGCAGATCTCCGTGCCCGCCGAGGCCAACTACAAAGACGGCTTCATGCCGCTCGACCTGTTCGCCGCTGGCCGGCTCAACGTTCGCTACTTCGCTTACGAGGGCTTCTACATTCACGCGTCGGGTCAGTTCGCGTACCTGCTGCCGATTCAAGAGGCGCGGCTGCTCAACGATGACCGGGCCTACCGCAGCAGCAACCAGCTCAACGTGAACGTGGGGGTGGGCTATGGCTTCTGAGCGCAACCCGGGGTTCGCGGCGCTGCTCTCCGCGCTGGTGCTGTTCTCGTCGTTGTCGGCAAACACGGCGGTGGCCGAGCCGCTGGTCGGGCCCGGTGTGGGCAACGCTGACACGCTGGTGTCCGAGGGCAGCAAGCTCTTCAACCAGAAGAAGTACCCCAAGGCGGCAGAAAATTTCCTCCGCGCCACCCGCGCCAATCCGGGCAATCTCAGCACCTACCTGCAGCTCGCGCGGGCTTCGACGCTCGCGAAACAGCTGACCCAGGCCTGCTACGCCTACCGCGTGTACCTCAAGGGCACCCCGGAGACGCCCGACCGCAAGAAGGCCGCGGCCGAGAGCGAAGCCTGCGAGCGTCAGCTGAAGGTGACCAAAGGCCAGGCCCCCGACCTGACTCAGAAGTACGTCGAGACGCGCGCGGCGTTTTTCGCGGCGCTCGAGAAGGGCGACCTCCTCAAGCCGGGCGGCGCGGCCGACTCGCTGCGCACGCTGGTGAACGACGGGTTCCTCGGGCCAGACCTGGGCGACATGGCTGCGAAGCTCGCCGCCGCGGCGACCGCAGAAGCCGATTCGATTCACAAGCGCGCGCTGTCGCTCGAGAAGCTGCCGGCGGAGACGCTGCGTTCGGCCAGGCCGCTCTACCAGGTGGCGTTTGACGTCGGCACCTCGCCGGCCGATACCAAGGGCCGCATGGCGTTTCTCGACGGGTTGGCTGAGCTGTCGGAGCGCGACTACAAGCGCGCCGAGCAGTTCTTCGCTGAGGCCACCAAGGCCGACGCTTCAAACCGCGAGTATTCATTCTACCAGGCGCTCACGTTGTTCCAGGCTGGCGAGCGCGGCCGGGCGTTGAAGGTGCTCGAGGCCGAGCTCAAAGACGACCCGCGCACGGCCGTGCTGCGCACCGTACAGGCCGTCAGCAACGCGTCTGATTCTGGCGCCGCCGAGCTCGAGAAGCTGCTGTTCTCGACGCGTTACCCACCCGAGAAATAGGTCGTCGAAAGAGGGTGCCGGTGTCCGCCACGTACATGTGCCAGGCGTGCGGTACGGAGCACTCCGCCCCTGACGGGAAATGCCCGAGCTGCGGCGCGTTCGAGACGATTCGACTGCAGCAGAACGTCGACCGCATGCTCGAGCGGGTCATCAAGGGCAAATACAAGATCCTCAAGAAGCTGGGGCAGGGCGGCATGGGCGCCGTCTACCTCGCGGAGCAGCTGGGCATCGGCCACCGGGTTGCGCTCAAGTTTCTCAAGTCTGAGTTCTCGGCCGACGCCGAGATCGCCCGCCGCTTCCTCAACGAGGCCAAGTCGTACGCGCGCGTCGCGCACCCCAACGCGGTGACGCTGCACGACTTCGGGCAAGACGAAGACGGCAACCTCTTCATCGCCATGGAGTACTGCGAGGGCGTCGACCTGAAACGGGTCATCTCTGAGCAGAAGCACCTGCCGCTGGGCGAGGCCGCCGAGGTGGTGCTCCAAGTCGCCGACGTGTTGGCGAACGCGCACTCCAAAGGCGTCATTCACCGCGACCTCAAGCCCGAAAACATCATGATCCGCCGGGGCCTCCGCGGCGTGCACGCCAAGGTGCTCGACTTCGGCATCGCCCGCTTGATGGACGCCGGCACCCGCCTCACCGTGGCCGGGGCCATCGCCGGTACGCCGCGGTACATGTCGCCGGAGCAGGTCGAGGGCCGCGAGGTCGACGTGCGCGCCGACATCTACTCGCTCGGCATCGTGCTCTTCGAGTCGCTCACCGGGCGGCAGCCGTTCGACGGCACCACCATCTCCGAAATTCTGCGCCGGCAGGTCGCCGAGCCCATGCCCCACCTGGGCCAGGTCGCCGCCGATCTCGACTTCCCCGCGCTCGACGCAGTCATTCAGAAGGCCTGCGCCAAGAAGCGCGACGAGCGCTGGCCCGACATGTTGTCCTTCGCGCACGCGCTGTCGCAGGCGCTGCCGACGCAGGCCAACCTCTCGGTGTCGTCGCTCAACCTGGGCAACGCCCTCCCGACCACCACGCCGATTCCGCTCATCGGCACGGCAACAAACGCCTCGGGCATCGCGGTTCCGGGGGCGGCCACCACCGACGACGACTTCGGTTCCACCATGGTGAAGGCGGCCACGCCGGCCGTCGGGGCGCTCACGCCGCTGCCGTCGACGACGTCGACGAACACCACGGGCCCGGGTGTGCGCACCCAACTCGACGGCCCCGCCCAGGGTGTGTCGCTCGACGCTTCGCTCGTCAATCACACCTCCCTGCCTCCTCAAGCGCCGGCCTCGAAGGGGCCGCTGGTCGCCGTGGGCGCCGCAGTGCTGACGCTGGCGGTCGGCGGCGCGGTGCTGTTGATGCGCGGCCCGGGCACGCCTTCGCCGGTGGTGACGCCTCCTCCGGTCACGGCCACGCCGACGCCGACCCCAAAGCCCGATGTGCCGCCCGCCGCCGGAGACCCCGGCGCGCAGATGGTGGCGCAGGTCTCCGGCGCGCTGCGCGAAGAGGCCGCGCTCAACAACCTGGGCAAGGCGAAGACCGAGTTCGAGCTGGCCAAGCTCGATGAGTCAGAAACGTACTTGCTCAAGGTGACACCCGACACCACCTCCCACGTCGAGGCGCTGGCGTACCTCGAGAAGATCAAGAGCATTCGCGAGCTGGTCAAGGCCGGCCAGGCGGCAGTGCACGTGGGCAACTGCCCCAAGGCAATGCCGCTGTTCCAGCAAGCGCTGAAGCTCAATAGCAAGTTGCCCGAAGGTCTCGACGGCGTGCGCAAGTGCAGGGCAGCCACCGTCGACACCACCATGGATCCGTGAGCTCGGCCCGGCCGGCGAAGCCCGCCATTCGCGACGGCGGCCTGCTTGGGCGCACGGTCGTGGCGGTGGTGCTGGGCGCGGTGCGGGCGCTTCCTCCGCGGGTGCGCAACGCGGTGGCGCTCCAGGTCGCGGCGCTGGCGTGGCACCTGCGCATCCGCCGCGCCGTGGCGCTCGACAACCTGGCCCACGCGTTTCCCGAGAAGACCGAGGCCGAGCGGCGCGGCATCGCCCGCGGCACCTACGACAACCTCGCGTTGGCGGCGCTCGAGTCGGTGACGTCTGATCTGCTGCCCGACTCCGCGCTCGACGAGGCGGTGCGCGTCGCCGATTGGAAAGGGCTCGACGCGATTCTCCACGCCCGGCAGCCGGCGCTGGTGGTGTCGGCTCACTTCGGCAGCTGGGAGCTGTTCGCCGAGGTGATGGCGCGCCGCGACTACGCCATGAGCGCGGTGGTGCGGCCGCTCACCGGGGCCTTCAACGCCTGGGTGGTGCGCAACCGGAAGCTGGCGGGCATGGAGCTCATTCTCCAGCGAGGGGCCCTGGGAGAGATGCTCAAGGCGCTCAAGCGCGGCCGGGCGGTGGTGCAGCTCATCGATCAGGTGCTGCCGGCGAAAGACGGCGTCTTCGTGCCTTTCTTCGGGCGCCTCGCCAGCACCACGCCCGCAGTGTCGATGGCCGCGTTGCGCTCGAAGGCGCCGGTGTACGTGGTGCTGGCCGCCCGCGACGGAGCGCAGCTGCGCATGTTCGTTGAAGGCCCATTCCCGCTCGAGCCGCTGGAGGACCGGCGCGCGGCGCTCACCGCCCACACCGCCGCACTCACCGCGTGCATCGAGCGCTACGTGCGGCAATACCCGTCGCAGTGGTTGTGGCTGCACCGCCGGTGGAAGGTCCAGCCGCCCGCTACTGCTTCGTGAAGATGCTGCCGGTCTGCGAAGCCGCCCACGCGCGCTGCCCGAAGATGCCGAGCGCCAGGTTGGTCGACGACATCGAGGTGAGCACGCCCGGCAGGGTGATCTCGGACCAGACGCCTGCCGATTGCCTCCAGAGGAGCCGAAAGTCGCTCGTGTACATCATCGCCGTGTGGGCCTCCGGGTCAGCCGCGAGGTGCGTGGCGCCAATGGTCGACTCCGGCTGCCAGCCCGTAGTGGAGGACCAGCGCACCACGCTGGACGTGCCCGCAACGAGCACCTCGGTCGGGGAGATCGCCGCCAGCGAGTCCGCGAAGAAGCCCGGCGTCGGCTGGCCCAGGTCGACCCAGCTGCCGTTTTCGTACCTGAAAACGCGGCCACCGCGCTGCGCCCAGGTGGTACCGCCGGCCGCCTCGATCTCGGCGACCCGCTCGATGGTGCCAGCCGGCGGGGGAACGACCGTCCACGACGCGCCGTCCCAGTGCGCGACGCCAGCGGTGTTGAAGTTGATTCGCCCGGCGAGCCAGATGTCGCTCGGCCCCGAGGCGGCGACGTCGAGCGCTTCGAAGTGCGAGCTGGCGAGCGCCGCCCCGCCGGGCATCGCCTGGCCCACGGTGGCGCCATCGAAGCGCCGAGGTTGGGAGTCTCGTATGACGACGTAGTCGCCGGGCCCTACCCGGCCCATGATGTCGACTTGGGAGAGCGCCGACACCGGCTCCGCGCCTCGCTGCGTGAGCAACCATGACCCCGAGCCGAAGCCGTAAGCCGCGCCGTCGTCGCGCACCGTCAAGCGGCGCGGCTGCGGCCGACTGCCGTTCGACGTCGTGAGCGCGACCGCGCTGTGCCAGATCGAGCCGACGGTCATGAACAGCGAGTTGGGCGCACACGCGATGCCCTCACGGCCGAGCATCGACATCGAGCTGATCTCGATGCTGGGCTCCAGGCGGGGCGGCACTTGGCGCTCCCACTGCCCCGCGAGGTACGCCCAGACGCCATCGGTCGCGTAGCCGAAGAGGTCGCGGTTGCTCTCGCTCAAGATGCACAAGCTGGAGATGCTACTGTTGTTCACCGTCGCTACGGGCTGAACGCCGGTCGCCGACACGCGGGCGATGGTGGCATTGCCTCCCACCCCAGCGGCGTAGATGCCGGTGGGGGTGTTGCCCGAGAGGCAGCCGATGCCCCCGTCGTTGATGCAGGTCCAGCCGCCGTCGGTGAGGTAGCGGTGGAGGAAATCGGTGCGATAGTCGGGGGCGGGGAGGTTGACGTACGCCTCGTCGGCCGACGTGACTGCGACGTCGCGGATGCGGCTGAGGCCGGGGGGGAGCGCGACCCGCTCCCACCGGCTCGCAGACGCGTTGAAGCGGAGAAGGGTTTCGGTCGTGTAGGCCCAGACGTCGCCGGCCGCCGACGCGACCAGCTGGGCGGTGACCCGTACGCCCGCATCGGGCATCGCCCGCGCGAAGGCGTTCTGGCTCTGCGCGAAATGGATGCTCGTGCCGTTCTGCTGCGTCACCACACCGGAGCTGGCGCTCGTCGCCACCACCGAACCGAGCGGCGCCGTGGCGTTGAGCTCGATGTACTCGAGCGCCCGAGTCGCGGTGACGCGGAACAGCTGCCCGTCGAGCACCGCGAAGCCGACGCCCGGCGCCGCGAGCGCGACCGAACACTGCGAGAAGCCTCTCGGCTGCGGGCTCACCCAGCACCACCCCGACGGTGCGCACACCGGGCCCTGCGTCTCGATGGGGAGCGAGGGAATACCGCTTTCGTTGCCGGCGCCTCCGCCGCTGCCCTCGCCGGCGTCGGAGGTTTCTTCAGCGCCACCGCCAGCGCCCCCGTCGCGAGGAACGGCGAGCTCGGGTGGTACGCACTCCTCTTCGAAGCACACGTAGCCGGGGCGGCAGTCGGTGGGCTCGGCGCAGCGGAAGCGAAAGGTCGGCGTCAGCTCAGACGTCGCGTCGAAACACGCGCCCGCGCCCGCCACAAAGGCGGCGACGGCGAACAGCGTGACGAGGCGGCGGCGCATGCGGCCTTCGATGGTAGCGCGTCAGATGCTCAGCCGCAGCAGCACGCCCGCCTGCACCATTCCGGGAAAGCGCAGCGGCGCGAGGTTGCTCCGCACCGTCGCACCGGAGCCCGGCTGGCCAAGCTCTGACACGTTGGCGATGTCGTTGATGACCTGCGACGACAACTTGAAGCGCAGCTGGCCGCCGGTCTGCCCGTAAAAGACCGCCGCGAAGGCCTGCACCGTCAGGTAGCTCAACACCCGAAAGCTGGCGTCGATGCGGGTGAGGCCCGAGGGGTCGTTCAAGATGAGAATGTTGCTCAGGCTGAGGGTGATCCACGACAGCTCCGGCAGCCCCGGCGCCGCGACGGTGACGGCGAGGTTGTGCTGGCCGCCGTAGAGCGCGGTCTGCTGAATGGGATCTGGGCGCTGGCCGACGAGCGACGGCGCGAAGGTCTGCACCTGGTACTCGACCGGGTCGACGTAGCCGGCCGGGTTGTAGAAGTACTCGGCGCCGACCACCGCGAAGTTCTTGTCGGTGTAGTTGAACTGGTACGACACGCCGCCCGACGCTTGCACCAGCAAGCCCTGGGGCCGGTACGCCTCGATCTGCCCAAGCTGCGAGAGCAAGGTGTCTTCAGTGAGGTCGCTCGGGTAGCGAAACTTCAAGAAGTCACGCGCGTCGCGCAACGCCGCTTCGGCATACACGTCGAATGGGCCCACCGCCGACGACACATCGACCGCGTACCGGGGCCTCCGCCCGCGGTGCCAGATGCCCCCCACGCCCACCTCTGCGGGGCCGAAGACGAATTCCCCACGCAGCGCGCCGCCGAGCTGGTCGATGGTCTCTCCCAACGAGGTGGGGTTGACCGCGTCGAGCAGGCCGTAGCCGTAGAAGTTCCACCCCAACGACTCGATGGGCACGTGGGCCTTGATCATGTTCACGCCGAGGCGCACGTCGAACGGGTTCAGCGCGTCGCGCGGTTGCGAGTTGAGAAAGTCGGTCGGGTACCAGACACGCGAGACGCCCCAGCGCACCTTCTGGCGCCCCACGGTCATGTACACCCGCCGCGCGATGTCGAAGCGCAGCCAGAGCTGATCCAAAAACACGCTCGGGTTCGTCTGCGAGGCCGGGGTGAGGCCCACCAGCGAGCCCGTCGGCGTGGTGGTGGTCGCCGCCGCGCCGGTGCTCAGCGGCCGGGTGGGGTCGAACTGCAGGCGACCCACGGCGAAGGCGCGGAGCCGATCGTTCGGGCGCCCATCGATGAAGGTGTCGAGAATGAACGGCGCGCTCACCGAGCCCTTCTCGAAGGCTGGCCCTTCTTGCCAGTAGAACTGGCTCGACATGAGCAGGTTCGCGCCGACCTTGATCGGATCTGACGTGACCTCGGCGGAGTCGAACTTGTTCTGAATCGGCCCGCTCGAGAGCTGGGCTTCGTCACCCGAGATGGTCACCTCGGCGGCGGGAGTGGTGGCGGGAATAGTGGCTTCGCTCGGCTGAACTCCGGCGTCGACCGCTTCGTCAGCCGTGCCGAACAGGTCGGCTTCGGCGGGTCGATCTTGCGCCACCGCCGGGAGCGCCAGCAGCGCCCCCACCAACACCGCGGCCCTCATCGGCTTTTGCTCTCGAGCCACGCCTTGGTGAACATGTTCTGGCTCAGGTTCGAGAGGTCGACCGACTTGAACAGCACCAGCGTGGAGTTCGACTTCTCGATCTCGTCGAAGATGCGAATCTCACCGGGGAACCACACCTCGGCTTTCTTCGACTCGGAGAAGAGCTTCTGCCACTTCGGGTAATACGCGGTGCGCGCGAGCTTGCCCGAGGCGGCGAACTCCTGCCGCTTGAGAATGTTGTGCGTGACCTTGTCGACCCACAGCTTCTGCAGCGGGTACGCCACGTCGACGCCGTCTTTCACCTTGAGCTCGAGCTTGAGCGTCTCGAACTTGCCCAGCTTTTCTTCACCCTCGAAGGTGGCGGTGAATTCCTCGGCCAGGCGCGACTCGTCGAAGTCGCTGCGACGGGAATTGGTGCCGCCGATGCGCTCGCGCTCGGTGGCGCGGTCCCACTTGCCGGTGGTCGGGTCGAACGACCAGAGATTCTTCTCGAGGCGCAGGTACCCCTTGCCTTCTTCGCTCTTTGGCTTGGTGAAGAGCAGCATCAGCTTGTCGTCGTCATCGCGGCGAAAGATCAGCACCTCGCGCACGATGTCGGCTTTGTCTTTCTCTTTCTGCTCCAGGTAGCACAGCGCCTTGTAGTCGCCGCCGTTGCGCTGGCGGTCGTCGATCTCCTGCAGCAGCTTGAGCAGATCCGCGGCCGACATCTCCGCGGCGAACGACGCGAACGAGAGCAACATCAACGACACAGCCAGAAGGCGACGCATGTGATTACCCCACGTGTGACATTGCCGAGATCGGCTTGAGCCGCGCGGCGAGGAAAGAAGGAAGCACCGAGATCGCGGTGATGATCCCGGTGATGAAGAAGACGCCGAACGCGAGCCACCCGACGGTGGGCGTGACGATGAGGTGATCGCTCATGAAGATGAACTGCGCGGTCTTCGGCAGCTGAATGTGCGCTGCGTTGAGCCCGGCCGAGATGGCGAGCCCGCCGAGCGCGCCTGACACGGTGCCCGCCAACCCGAGCAAGAAGCCCTCGGCCACGAACATCGCCAGCACCGAGCGCTGCTGCATGCCCACCGCGCGCAGGGTGCCGATCTCCCGCGTGCGCTCGCGAATCGAGATCCACACCACGTTCATGATGCCGACCGCGATGATCACCACCAGAATGAAGATGACGCCGGCGGCCAACGCAGAGAAGCTCTTCACCATCCAGTTGACGAAGCTGCTCTCGTCTTCCCAGTTGGTGACGTCGAGCTTCTGCCCGGTCCACGACTCGCGGTTGACCGAGTCGAACTTCAGCCAGAAGGGGCGCGGGTCGGAGTCGAGCAGATCGTAGCCCGCCTTGGTCAGCACCCCGCGGAGCCGCTCCTGCACGGGCTTCAGCTGGCGGAGGTCTTTCAAGTACAGCTGCAGCGCGCCCGTCGTCTCATCGTTGAGCTGGTACAGCTGCCGCAGCGCCTGGCCGTTGACGAATGTGTTCCAGCTGCTGAGCATGCCGACGCTGGCCGCTACCGCCACCACCGTCACGTCGATGGTGTTGTTCGTGCCTCGAGGCGTCGGCGCCGAGATCGTCATTCGATCGCCGACCTTGGCGCCCAGCTTCTCGGCCTGCTCCTCGAAAATGAGAATCGAGTCGGGCCGGGTGAGGCCGTCGAGCGAGCCTTCGCGCAACACCACCACGCTGCGAAAGCCGGGCTCCTGGGTAATGTCGATGCCGCCGATGCCGACCTGCAT
>JAEUJT010000513.1 GCA_016793525.1 Archangium sp.
ACCGGGAGGTGCTCATTCTCGGCGGGGGTGACGGTCTGGCCGCGCGCGAGGTGCTGCGTTACCCCGGCGTCGAGCGCGTCACGCTCATCGACCTCGACGGCGCGGTGACAAAACTCGCGACGGGCTATGACGAGCTCTCGACGCTCAACGCGCACTCGCTCGACAGCCCGAAGCTGCGGCTCGTCAACGACGACGCGATGCAGTGGCTCGCCACCCACGATGAGACGTTCGACGTGGCCATCGTCGACTTCCCCGACCCGAACAACTTCTCGCTCGGCAAGCTGTACACCACGCGCTTCTACGGGCTGCTCAAGTCGCGCATGAGCGAAGGCGCGGTGGCGGTGATTCAGAGCACGTCACCGCTCTTCGCCCGGCGCAGCTTCTGGTGTGTCGACACCACCGTGCGCGCGAGCGGCTTCGAGACGCTGCCGTACCACGCGTGGGTGCCGTCATTCGGCGAGTGGGGGTACGTGCTGGCGTCGACGTCGAAGCTCGAGGTGCGGCACGTGCTGCCCGAAGGCCTCCGTTTCATGACATCGGAGACCTTCGACACGCTGACGCACTTTCCGCCCGACATGGGGTCGGTCCCCTCAGAAATCAACCGGCTCAACAACCAGGTCTTGGTGCACTCGTACGAAGACGAGTGGCGTCGCTGGAATTGACCTCACAGTCGAAAATGACCCACTGACGCCGGTCGTTTTCGACCCGCAACCGCGCGGAAAGGCTGATCGCTGGTCCGTGGCGAACCGCTTGCTCTGTGGATGTGCGCCCGACGAGGGCCTGACACCCCGAAAGCGAGTCACGATTGTCCACTCGAACTGCATTCCTGCAGCACGCCATTCTTGCGTCCTGTGTCGCCGTGGCGGCCTGCTCCCCTGATTCCCCTTCTAGCGAGGCCGCCGACCCCGTCGTGGGGAGGAAGACGGCCGCCCTGACCAGCGCCTTGAGCCAGGACTTCGAGTCGGGCTTGGGCAGCTGGGTCGCCGCGACCTCATCTGGCAACTCCACGTGGCACGTGGTGACGAACCCGCAGACGATGTCGGTGGCGTCAGCGCTCAACCCGCTCACCATCACCTTGGCCGACACCGGCGCACACCTGCCGGCGGCGAGCGGCACGAAGGTGGCCTGGTTCGGGACCGATGAGACCGGCACGTTCATCGGCACGCCGTACCCGGCGCAGACGTCGAAGAACGGCGGCACATCGTCGTTGGTGCAGACGGGCACGCTGACGTCTCCGCAGTTCTCGCTCTCGGGCATGACGAAGGCGCAGCTCGAGTTCGACAGCTGGTGGGAAGTGGAGGGCGTGTCGTCGACCGCCTACGACCTGTGCGAGGTGTACGTCTCGAACAACGGCGGGGCTTTCACGCTGGTGGGCAAGCTGAACCCGGGCTTCGCGGCGGCCCAGCCGGCGGAGGCGGCCTACAGCTCGGGTGGCCCCGCGGCGGCGCCGGTGTGGCGGCACTACGCGTACGACCTGAGCGCGTACGCGGGCAGCACCAACGTGAAGGTGCAGTTCAAGTTCAACAGCCGTGACACTGCGTACAACGCGTTCCGCGGCTTCACCGTCGACAACGTGGAAGTGGAGGGCGGCAGCGCGCTCCCCGCGCCGACGCTCACCGGCGTGAGCCCGAACGTTGGCCGCGCGAACGACCTGGTGACCATCGAGGGAACGAACTTTCAGCAAGGGGCCGTGTTCGTCATCGGCACCACCACCATCGCGGCGGCGAACTACACGCAGTTCGGCGCGACGAGCCTCATCTTCAAGGTGCCGACGATGACGGCGGGCACCTACAACGTGAAGGTCACCAACCCCGACGGGCAGACGTTCACGCTGAACAACGCGTTCACGTACACCACCGTCGCGTCGCCGACGGTGAGCAGCATCTCTCCCGCGACGGCCAACGTGTCGACGCCGAAGGCGGTGACCATCACCGGCACGAACTTCGTGGCTGGCTCGACGGTGACCTTCGGAGAGTTCAGCGCGACGAACGTGACGGTGGCGAGCGCGACCTCCATCACCGCGACGGCGCCGGGGCTGGTGTCGGGCACGTACAACGTGACGGTGACGAGCCCGTCGACGCAGTCGGGCACCAAGTTCGCGGCGTACACGGTGAGCGACACGTCGGTCATCGCGGTGACGGCGCCCACCGGAGGCCAGAGCTGGAACACCGGCAGCACGCAGAACATCACCTGGACCGCGACGGGCGCGAGCGTGGTGAGCATCGACCTGTACAAGAACGGAGTGTTCGCTTCGAACATCGCGTCGTCGCTGACGGCGAGCGCGGGCACCTACGCGTGGACCATTCCGTCGAACGTCGCTGGGGGCACGGACTACAAGGTGAAGGTTTTCAACCCGCAGGGCACGTCGAGCGCGATGAGCGCGGCGAACTTCACCATCGTCTCGGTGACGGCCACGACCACCACGGTGACGAGCTCGGTGAACCCGTCGTCGCTGCTGCAGGGTGTGACGTTCACCG
>JAEUJT010000069.1 GCA_016793525.1 Archangium sp.
ACGATGCCCAGGTCCATCAGCTCGTGGTACCCGCGGCCCGCCTTCTTGTCAGACCGGCTCAGGTTGAGCAGGTACTCGACGTTGTCGAAGATCGGCTGCATCCACGGGTTGAGCTTCTCTTCGACCGAGCCGGGCAGGTACCCGATGTCGCGGCCGAGCGGGAAGATGGGGCGGCTGACGAGCAGCTTCTGGTACATCGCCTCTTCGGTTACTTTTTGTAACCCGGCGGCGATCGCCATCAGCGTCTTGCCGGTGCCGGCCTTGCCGACGATGGTGACGATCTTCAGCTCGTCGTTGAGCAGCAAGTCGATGAGGAACGTCTGCTCCATGTTGCGCGGCCGAACGCCCCACACGCCGTCTTTCACCTGGCGGTTGAGGGGCACCACGCGCTTGCGCTCTCCGTCGTAGCGGCCCATCGCGGTGTGCGAGGGGTTCGCAGCGTCTTTGAAGAGCACGAACTGGTTCGGAACGAGCTGCTCGGCGTCGGGCACGTCGACGTCGCCGCCCGGCTTGTACAGCTGGTTGATCACCTCGGCGGAGACGAGGCGCTCGGTGATGCCCGAGTACAGATCGGACACCTCGACCCGCTCGGGCTCGAAGTCTTGAGCCAGCAGCCCCAGCGCGTCGGCGCGAATGCGGAGGTTGGTGTCTTTGGTGATGAAGAAGGTCGCCGACGTCGGGTCCTTCTTTCGGGTCTCGATCGCCACCGCGAGAATGCGGTTGTCCATCAGCCCGCCGTCGGCCATTGACTTGGTCAGATCGCGCTCGACGAAGCTGACCTTGAGTACGCCGCCGTTCGGCAGCGGCACCCCTTCGGCCAACGTGCCCTCGGCGCGGTGGCCGTCGAGGTACCGAGCGACTTGGCGTGCGTTGCGCCCGAGCTCGCTCATGTCTTTCTTGAACTGGTCGAGCTCTTCGATGACGTAGATGGGGATGACGACGGTGTTGTCGTCGAAGCTGTAGATCGACCGTGGGTCGTGCAGCAGAACGTTGGTGTCGAGAACGAAGTTCTTCCGCGACAAAAGGCCCCCGGGGCTTTGGGTGAGATCAGCGGGTGTTCAGCGGGTGTGAGGAACGCCGCACTCTAGCGGGCTTTCACGACGAGCGAATGGCGATGATCGTGAAATCGACCTCGCCCTTGGGCCGGTTCACGGTGACGAGGTCGCCTTTTCTCTTACCCATCAGCGCCTTGCCCACCGGTGAGTCGACAGAGATTCGGCTCGTCTTCACGTCGGTCTCGTCGGGGCCCACCAGCTGGTAGGTGACGGTGCTGCCGTCGTCGTCGTTCTCGAGGGTGACGGTGGCGCCGAAGTAGATGCGGCTGGTGTCTTTCTGCTCGCTCGGGTCGACGACGGTGAGCTGCTCGAGCCGCTTCTGCAGAAACCGCAGGCGCCGGTCGATCTCCCGCAGGCGTTTCTTGCCGTAGATGTACTCGGCGTTTTCGCTGCGGTCTCCCAGCGCCGCCGCCGCGGAGACCTCAGCCGTCACCTTCGGTCGCTCGGTGGTGAGCAGGTGCCGCAGCTCTGCGCGCAATTTCTGCGCACCAGCGAGGGTAATGTACATCGTGCCGCGCGGGCGCACGTCGTCGTTTTCGGGTTCGTCGGAGCCCTCCAGGAGGGGCTCTTCGTCGATCGGCTTCACCATGATTTTTTAGTGCGCGGCGGTGTTGGAGCGGGGCCGTGCGTTCCACACCCGCGTCGCCAGCCCGAGCCCGAGAACCGCGACGGGGATCATCGCCAGCGGCCACACCGACCAGTTGGCGGGATCTTTCGCGTCGAGATCTTTGGGGAGGATGCGCCCGAAGATGAACGACTGCGACGCGCTGCCCAAATAGACGAAGCCGTCGATGATTCCGGTGGCGATGCCGGCGCCCTTCTTGCCGCCGAAGTCCATCGACGCGGTGCCCGAGAGCATGCCGTGCACGCCGATCACGCAGAGCGACATGAAGGCCACCGACCAGCCCACCGTGACGCCGCCCATGGTGACGAACGCGGTGACCGCTCCGGTCAGGAGGCCGACGTAGAGCACGGTGGCGACGGGCCCTCGCCGCGAGCCGAAGAGGTGGTCGGAAATGAAGCCGGCGAACACGCCTCCGAGAATGCCGGCCACGCACGACACGAGGCCCCAGTTGGCGAACACGAAGTGGGCCGCCTGCCCGACGCTCTTGGCGTAGTTGGGCCCCCAGGTCATCACCGCTTGGCGCAGGTAGCCGCTGCAAAACTCGACGGCCACGATGATCCAGATCACGGGTTGGCTGAACATGCGCTTGGCGATGCGCACCAGCGAAGGTGGGCCTCCTCCGTCGTCGTGGGTGGCGTCGCCGGTGTCGAAGTCGGCGAACCCCGCGGAGCCCGGCGAATCGCGGATCACGAACAGATCCATCAGGAAGAAGCCGGCGAGGGTGAACGCGGGGATCCAGAACACCCACGGCAGCGGCAGCACCGCGCGAATGGCCTTGCTCCAGTCGAACGCGAAGTAGAGCCCGAGGGAGATGAGAATGCCGAACAACCCGCCCAGCACGCCGCGTTCCCGCACGTGGAACCAGGGCGCGTTGACCTTCACGATCGAGACGGCGCCGAAGCTCTGAAAGTACATGTTGATCGCGTTGAGCAGCGTGAGCCACGGCACCATCGCTTCTGCCGTGACCGCGCCCTGCGACGACTGCCAGAACAAGAAGCCGAGGCCCAGGTTCGCCACCGCGGAGCCACCGGCGGCGAGCAGAATGGTGACCCGGCCGCCCCAGCGATCGGTGAGCGGGCCGTTGAGCAGAAACGCCAGGCCGTAGGTGATGGCCGCCACGCCCTCGATGTCGCCGAACTGCCGCTTGGTCAGCAGCCCGATGGTCTCGAGCTCGGAGCCCATCGCCTTGAAGTTGTACCGGCCAAAGTAGAGGAACGCGTAGGTCAACCCGAGCGGTACCCAGTTCAGCACCCGGCGGCGCTTGAAGGCGGGGGAGTGCCCCAGCTCGACCTTCGGCAACCGGCTCAGGACGATGCCCACCGCCATCAGCAGCAGGACGATGGGCAGCATGTTCGAGAGCCAGTTCGGCACGAGACACCCCTCCAAAGCGCGACGCCACGCCGCCGGCGCCGCGTTACACGGCCGTTCAGTTCAGTCAACGCTGCCGATCGAGCAACCCCATGAGAAATCGAAGGTGGTGGTCTCGATTTGTCACCTCGTTGTGACGTAGAGTTCACATGTGCCAGACGGTGGGAGCCCCGAGCTCTTCGAGACGAAGCTCGACATTCACGACCGCAAGCAGTTCGAGTTGAAGCTCGAGTACCAGCCCAGCGGCACTGATCCCCGCAGCGAATATTTCGTCGAGACGCTGCTGTTTCTCCCGCGCTCGCTCAACGTCAGCCAAGACACCTGGCCGCGCGAAGACTTCTACGCCGACCTCCACAACTACGTGCGGCTGAAGACGCCGGTGCTGGCGTTCGACGAGCTGCTGACCGGGTCTCACTCGCCGCTGGTGCAGCTGACCGAGCGCATCGCCCTCGGCTTACTCGGGCCGGAGTCTGAGGTCGTCTACGACGCGAAGATGTTGGCCTGCGTGCTGCGCGGTGCCCTGCGGCGCTTTACCCGAGGCATGAAGCAGCAGTGCGCGGCGATGGCGCAGGGCAAGGAGTCGCCTGACTGTGCGCCGCCGGAGTCGATCGAGCGGCTGCAACAGCTGGCGCGCAAGTCGGTCGACGCGACCCAGCGCACGCTGCAGGAGTACCGGTCGACGGTGGGGCAGCTGCAAGAGAAGTACAACCTGAGCCCGAAGACGCAGGCCTCGCTGCGGTTGGTCGACGAGTACATGAGCCTGGTGGTCGAGCAGTCGTTCCGCAAGGTCGTGGTGCAGATGGAGCGCATGCCCCGCACCGGCGTGTGCGCCGAGCTTCGCCGCGAACTGATGGACGTGGTGATCGCCGACGAGAGCTACCGCAAGTCGCTGGGGCTGACGTCGGTGATCGCGCCCGACTCCGACAATGAGGAATACACGCACCGCCTCGGCTTCTTGAAGAAGTTCTGCATGAACATCCTCTTCCTCAAGGTGCAGCGCAGCTCACAGCGCAAAGCCTGGGAAGAGATGCTGTTCGCGATGGCGGCTGGCGGCTCCATGGCGCTGGCGCTGGCCATCGGCTTCGTCGCCCAGACGCGCTACCCGCAGGCGTCGTTCAACTTCTTCGTCATCGCCGTGATGGGCTACATGGTGAAAGATCGCATCAAAGAGGGCCTTCGCCGCGTGTTGTCCGCGTACGCCGGCAAGTTCCTCTACGAGCGCACCACCCGAATTCTCGACCCGGTGACCCAAGACGCGGTCGGCGTCTGTAAAGAGAAGGTCGACTACGGCTCGGCGGTCGACGTGCCTCCCGAGGTGAAGTCATTGCGCGAGCACGACGACCTGATCACCGCCGCGCAGGGCGAAGTGGCCGAAGACGTCATTCGCTACCGCAAGCGCATCACCCTCGAGTCCGAGATGTTGCCGCGCATCGGCGACGGGCTGGTGGCGGGCGTCACCGACATCATTCGACTCAACATCGACCGGCTGCTCCACGACATGGACGACCCAGAGTACGCCATCGACTACGTCGACCTCGACGACTTCAGCGTCGAGCGGCTTCGCGCGTCGAAGGCCTACCGCATCGACATGGCGTTTCGCCTCTCGGTCGACGACGGCAAACACCGCGAGACGACCGTGCGCCTTGTTCGGCTGGTGCTCGACCGAAATGGCATCAAGCGCATGACCGAGCTGTCAGCCAAGAGCGACCCGCGCACGCGCTTCATCGAGAGCATGCCGCCGCGCCGGGTGGTGCCGCAGCCGGTGACGCAGCACGTCAGCTGAGCTGGGCGGGCTCTCCTCGAGCGGCTGATTTCTGCTACAGGCCCGCGCCCTATGTCTGACTTTTTGTCCCGTGTGGCGGTCGATTGGTCGTCGGTGCTCGAGCGTGTGTTGGCCGCAGGCCGGGAGCGCAAGGCGAGCGGGTTGCTCGTGTTCGATCTCGACTCGACCATCTTCGACAACCGGCCTCGGCAGGCGCGCATCGTGCGTGAGTTCGGCGCCGCAAAGAATCTCACGCCGTTGACGAAGTGCCAGCCGTTCCACTTCACCAGCGGGTGGGATCTGCGGGCGGCGGTGATGAGTTGCGGCGTTTCGGCGGCCGACGCCGAGGCGATGTACAAAGATCTGAAGGCCTTCTGGGCCGAGCGCTTCTTCACCAGCGACTACTGCCACGACGACATCGAGATCGTCGGTGCTCCGCGGTACCTGCACGCGTGCGTGGCCACCGGGGCGCAGGTCGTCTACGTCACCGGCCGCCACGAGGAGATGCGTGCGGGGTCGATCGCTGCCCTCGAGAAATGCCGCATGCCGGTGCCGGGCAAGGGCATCACGTTGATCATGAAGCCGACGCTCCGCGAGAGCGACGACGCGTACAAGCGCACCGCTCACCAGACCCTGAGCAGCATGGGCACCGTGCTCGCGGCGTTCGACAACGAGCCCACGCACATCAACGACTACGCCATTCGCTTCGAGGCGTGTCTGCCGGTGCACCTGGCGACGGATCACTCCGGTCGCGACGTGAAGCTGCACGACCGAGTGGTGTCGATTCCGCACTTCGCCTGGTGAGCGCGTTCAGCGGGCGAGGTGGTCAGCGAGCACGTCGAGCGTCTGCGGCAGGTTTTTTCGCCCGAGCCCGACGCGGAGAAACCCGCTGACGTAGCCGAACATCTCCGACGGCACACTCATGACGCCGGTGTCGCGCACCAGGGCCTCGCTGAAGCCCAGCGTGGTGCCTGGCACCTTGACCGCGGTGAAGGTGGTCGAGCCGCCCTCAGCGGCGAGGTCGGTGAAGACGGAGGCGTGCGCGCGGCAGAACGCCGCGAAGTGCGCCCGGTTGGTGTCGATGGTGGCTTGGTTCCGCGCGATGAGCGCCTCGCTGTGGTCGAGCGCGATCAACGCCAGCAGCTCGCTCGGCGCGCTGTTGCAGATGGTGAGGTAGTCGCGAAAGCGTTGGATTCGCTCCCGCACGTTCGCGTCTTTGACCACCAGCCACCCGATGCGGGTGCCGGCGAGCCCGAAGCTCTTGGCCATGCCCCAGAGCGAGAGCGCCCGAGGCGTCAGATCGCAGGCCGCTTGGAGGTGCAACGACGGGTGGCTCGCGAGGCCCCGGTACATCTCGTCAGAGAACAGCCACGCGCCGTGCCGCTCGACGATCTGGAGAATGGCCCGGTATTCGTCGGACGAGGGGATGAAGCCGGTCGGGTTGTGCGGGAAGTTCAGCACCACGAGCTTGGTGCGCGGCGTGAGCAGCGCGGCGAGCTCCTCGGGGTCGAAGGACCAGCGCCCGTCGACGATGTGTGGGCCCCAGAACGACACGTCACAGCCGAGCGCCCGAGGCACCTCCGAGAGCGACTGGTAGGCGGGGCGCATGCACACCACGTGGTCGCCTGCAGAGAGCAGCACGTTCATGGCGATGAAGTTGGCCTCGCCAGGCGAGAGCACGAGCACGTCGGCGGGCGTAGCGGTGGGGTAGTGCCGAGCGATGGCTTCTCGCAGCTGGGGGAGCCCCGCCGATTCGGTGTACCCGAGCGTCAGCGCGTCCCACGCCGCCCGCTGCGCCGGGGAGGCGAGCGCGAGCAGCTCGCTCATCGGGAGCCCGTCGCAGTCGGAGCTGCTCAAAAGGTACCGGGCCGAGAACTCGTGTTGGGCGAAGAAGCGCTCGAGCTGAAAGGGTTCGAGCTGCACGGGACTACCCGCCCCCACGGGACGTGAAGCGGTTCAGCGCGAGCTCAGTCTTTGCGTCTTGAATGACGCCGTCGGCGATCGCCTGCAGCAGCGACTCGCGAGAGTGCCAGCGCAGCGCGCCGCCTTCTTCGAGCGGAGAGCCATCGCCCTCGGGTTCA